>NZ_PQWO01000002.1:300000-561163 GCF_003231495.1 Acaryochloris thomasi RCC1774 | reverse complement strand
ACCTACATTCCGCAGGTAGTGTAAATTTCGGATAATGAAGCAGTGCAAGCTTCATAGAGTTTTTCCAGATGTCAGAACTTCAGGTCGAAACGTTGGACCATCTAGGCTTAGTAGCCGGTGTCATTGATGAGCTGGACTTAGTGAAATTGACTGATGAGCTACTTCCGCCTCACAGCCAGAACTGTATTAGCAGTGGTCAAGTGGTTAAAGCAATGCTCCTCAACTGTTTTGGCTTTCTGAGTGCACCTCTGTATTTGTTTATTCAGTTTTTCGAGAGCAAACCACTAGAGCACCTTCTCGGCCCCGGTATTGAGTCGAGCCACCTCAATGATGACCGTCTCGGTCGTGTCCTCGATGGCCTCACTCAATCGGGGACAACGATGTTTTTCCTGAAGGCAGCCCTGCGAGCAGTGGAGCGGTTTGAGGTGAGCTGTGAGCAAGTTCACCTTGACTCAAGTTCATTTTCCGTTGATGGCGATTACCGACTTGCCGAGCCTGAAGCAGACCTCCCTGACTCATTCGACAACGACGCTATTGGTGATGATGTTCAAACCATTGAGATTTGTCGAGGCTACTCCCGCGACCAGCGGCCCGACCTCAAGCAATATATGGTCAACCTGATTTGCTCTAGAGATGGCGGGGTTCCTCTATGGCTAAAAGTCGCCGATGGTAACCAAAGTGATGCCCAAGCATTTGCTGGGGTGATGAGTGACTTTGCCACCGAGTGGGATGTTGATTCTCTATTCGTCATTGATGCCGCATTCTACAGCGAACCAAATCTACAGCAGGTCTGTTCACTGAGATGGCTCTCACGCGTACCGCAAACCCTCAAGGCTGCCAGAGCACTTATCGAACAGCCCACCTGTGAGTTGACTGCTGTTGCTTGTGACCTCAACGACTATCAAATGTGGGAAGTCTCTCAAACCTATGGCGCAATTGAACAACGCTGGATTTTGATTGAAAGTCAAACGCGCAAAGCAGATAAAGCGCTGTGGCAAAAAGAAGTACAGACGCTAGAGCGAAAATTCAAGCGTCAGTTGAAACAGCTCACGAAAACAATATTTGCCTGTCGCCCGGATGCCGATGAAGCATTGATTGCTTTTCAAGAGCAATTGGAAAAACATCAGTTAGTCAATGTGACGATTGAAACGGTCCGCACTAAACGAGCGCCAGGAGAACCGCGCAATAAAACGCTCAAAACACCCATTGAGAGCTATCGAATCAAAGCCACTCTCGAATGTAATAGTGAAACCGAAGAACAATTCATGCGCCAGCGCAGCCGCTTTATTCTGGCCACCAATCAACTCGATACACAGACATGGCCTGCTCAGAAGCTATTGAAAGAATATAAACAACAGCAGAAGGTCGAGAGGGGCTTTCGCTTTCTCAAAGATCCGCTCTTCTTCACCAGTAGTGTTTTTGTCAAAAAGCCCGAAAGGGTGGAAGCGTTGGCGTTGATTATGGCCCTGACGTTATTGGTCTACACATTGGCTGAACGGAAAATCAGGCAGGCTCTCAAGCAACAACAACGAACGGTGCTTGACCAACGAAAACGACCGACCACTAAGCCTACGTTTCGGTGGATTATGCAAACGTTTCAAGGCATTCATTTAGTACTGCTCAATGGCCTGCAACAAGTCACTAATCTCTCTGAGGAAAGGCAGTTGATCATTCACCTGCTCGGACCACCTACCTGCAGATATTACTTGCTTGTAGACTCTTCACCTACCTGCGGAATGTAGGTTAGGACAGTCTTCCTTTAGCAAACAGCCATTTTGTTTCCTTGATAAATACAGATGCTGTAGGGCATTATGCGGTAGCGCCATCCTGCTGGATCGGCATATGCACAACATAGCCGTCTTCATGATTGGCTTTTGCCTGAATTAGCACAGACCATAGATCTTTGAGAACCTCATCGGTTTGTTTGTATTTGTCAACATCACACAAAATCCCAATGGTGACGTTCACTGACTGCTGCTGGAGATCAGTCTTTAGAGGAGATGCAAAAAGAGTCTGAATACGCTCAGCCAAGCCCATCGGTTCATCGCGCCACTGCAGATTTTCTAGAACAATTGCAAATTGATCTCCCCCCCATCGAACAATCCTGTCCTGCTGACGGAGGCAGGATCGTAAACAATGGGCTACGGTTTGCAGCAGTTGGTCACCGGCCTGATAACCGAACTGATGATTAACGACGTTGAAGTTGTTGATGTCAATCAGCAAAATGGCTATTTGATGGCCAGCTCCAATGACTTGGGGGAGACGATCCATTAACCAGGCTCGGCTCAGTAATCCGGTCAGTGAGTCGTGGTGAATACCTGCAAGAACCTGACCGTGTAGCTTCAGCACTTCTGACTGGGCTTGCTCAAGCTGCAGGCTATAGCCTTGATAGCTTTGCCTTAGCTGCAAAGTTTCCATGACGACGGCAGCATGGGCGGTCAACAGTTTGAGGGCTTCTGTTTGATGCTCATGAAAAGCGTAGATTGCCTGACGATTCTCTAAATACAACAGCCCCGTCAATTCTGTTCGCTGCAGTATGGGAACGCATAGAATGGAGCGCGGCTGATGTTGTTTGATATATGGGCTGATCGCAAAGATAGAGGTCGATACGTCATCCAGCACTAGGGCTGTCTGCGTTCGTTCAACATACTGCAGCAAAGCTTCCGGTAGAGGGGTAGGCTGCTGGAGCAAATGGGTGCTGCCATTTTGATGGAGCACGGTTGTCATCCATCCCGTTTGCTGAGGTAACAGCAACTGTCCGACGTCAGCATGAGTCTGTTGAACGGCATGCCCTAGAAGGGACAGGAGCAATGCGTCCCGCGACTGTTCACCGTTCAAGGACTCAACGGCATGCAGTAGGCTTCCTACACCGCCCGTATCCGCGGCAGTCACAGGGTCTTGAATGGTTGCAGAGAAGGTGCCCACAGCGTTGAGGGTAGAGTCTGACCCAACGGTAGAGAAGGGCAGGGAAGAGGCGGACCGTTGAGGATACATTTGTGCCAGCGCTTCTGCTTTTGCCTGTGCGCCCCACTGTTGATAGCTATCAGAGGCTGCAGCTAGGTAGGCTTGGGAAACTGCAATATTATTTTCTGTGCAATGGAGCTGCGCCACCAGTTCATTCGCAAGGGCGACATCCTGTATGTAGTGACCGTCTTGAGCGTAGGTAAGGGCCAACTCAAAATGGTCCATCGCCAACAAGGGCTCTTGAAGAACCCGATACCGTTCTGCGATCACTAGCTCTAGCCGATGACGGTAGTTTGTGGGGGCATGCTTTGCATATTTCTCAAGGTGCGCTTGATTGGCTGCAACCTTAATTAAGATTTGAGTCTGCCTCGCATCAGCGGCATCTGGGTAGTGAGCAAGATGGATTAAAGAATCGTAGAAGTAAAAGATCGGAACATCCAGCATGCCGGTCATATGGGCAATGTACGGTTCGGCTCGCAGGGCACAGGCAAGTGCCAGCTCTTTCCGCTGAAAAAGATAGGCCAGAATCATCGCTTTGAAGTCGAGATAAAAGAGGGCCAAAATATCTTTCGTCTGCTGATGATGGGGCAGCAGGACCGTCTGATCGTAGGCACTCCCCTCTAGCTGCCAGGGGGTTCGATTTTGCCCCAAAAGGTTCAAAATCATCTGCCGCAGCATGTCGTTGTAGCACAGTACGGTGAGCTGCTGATGGGTTGAGATCGCATCCCCATGCTGTTCCACGTCCAAGAGCAACTGGTTCAGTTCTTGTCCGGCAAAGAAGGCATGTTCACCGTAGTGGTGAGCCGCATAGGCTGCATACTCAACATTGCCGACCGATAAAGCCACCTGATAGGTCTGGCGGAGCGGCCCTAGAGTTGACTGGAGCGAATCTCGAAAGTGACGCACAAAGACAGTCATCAGCCCCAAAATAATCGGCTCAAACTCAGGATGTCCATCCCTCGCCTGCAGCTCTAGCGCCAGTTCTCCAAAGTTATATCCGGTCTCAATTTCCCCCGTCATCCCGCAGAGAATCAAGCCATAGGTGACAGCGGCGAACGCTGAAAAGGGAGATCGTCCCTGCGTGACCGTCAACTGCAATAGCTCAAAAACAATGAGCGGTACCAAAGGTGAACCCGCAATGTAGGCAGTCGGCCAGACGCGGGAGAGAATCAGCATCTTTGCTAACTGCACCGGATCATCCATCATCGGCAGCACTTTAAAATTCTCAGTGCCCACCGTGTCCACTAAAGCCGCCGTCTTCTGCAACCCGGCCGTAATATCACCCATCTCTGGGGTGTCGGGGAACGAAATACCCAACCGCTGTAGGAACACCAGCGCAACCTGAATGGCAGCAAGCGGCTTATTTTGAGCTGCATAGGCGAGGATTCTAGCCTCGTGAACCTTCAGCGCATCTAGATCAGTGACGGCATTGCCCAAGATCTGATCAGCAAGCTGCTCCAGTTCATCATACTGAGCACATAGATAGGCAGCTTCAACGGCCTCAGTAAAGATCTGTAGCGTTAGATCGTAGTGCGTTTGCCAGCTCTGTTTTGGCAGGAGTTTAATCCCCGTATTGAAGTACCGGAGAGCCGTTGGAGCATCAATCGCCTCCTTTGCCTCAACCCCTGCTTCAAGATTCAACTGAATGAGCTGTAGCTTTTCAGAAATAGAAGAGATCAGAGAGGCTCCCTGATTGAGGTGGGTTACAACCTGAGTCAGAGCAATCTCTGCCTGCGGGTACTCTCTCCGCAAAAGACGCCCCATACGCAAGTGGATGGCGGCCTGCTGCTGTTCAGGAATGAGAGCATAGGCAGCTTGCTGAACGCTATTGTGCAGGAACTGGTAACAGAGAACAGAGTGAGAAGGAAACGACCATTGCTGATCCTGATCGTCTCTCAAATAGTAGAGTTTATACATCTCGCTGAGTGGGACAATCAGCCCCTCATGGAGCGCTTGATTCAGGTGAGAGGCGACACCTGCCTCGGAGCATTCACAAACCAGCGCTAGCGTCTTCAAGTCAAATCGATTGCCGATGCAGGCGGCAAAATGCAGGATCCTCTGCGTCATTTTGGGCAGCCTATGCAATCGCTGAACCACAAAACCAACGGCATTTTGGGACAGCTCTAGCGAGGCGACCCGCTGCAGGTCGTATTGCCAGCTCCCCATGCTTGAGCGATGGATCAGCCCCTCGGTGACGAGCGCCTGCAGAAACTGAGCGCTAAAAAAGGGGTTGCCTCGCGTGTGTTGAAAAATACATTGGGTCAGCGGCAAAACCCTAACCGGCTGGCAGTGCAGCGCAGCTGCCACCCAGATATTTAAAGTCGGCAGATCTAGAGGGAGCAGATCAATGTTCCGGGACTGTACACCCACCGCTTCTAGATGGTCAACCACAGACAGTAAGGGATGATCGGCGTCTACTTCGTGATCTCGGTAAGCACCGATCAGCAGGAGTGACTCGATTTGGCTGTCCGTCATCAGCCGCTCAAACAGATCGAGAGAGGCGGGATCAGCCCACTGCAGGTTATCAATAAACACCACCAAGGGATGCTCGGCCTGGGCAAAGGCGCGAATCAATTCCTGAAGGACGTGATTGAAGCGATTTTGGGCTGCAGTGCCTGAGACTGCAGGGACAGAGGGCTGGGCACCCAAAATCTGCTCTAGCTCGGGTATCACATCAATCAAGAGCTGGCCATGCTGACCCACTGCTGATAAGAGCTGCACCTTCCACTGCTGCAGGACGGCTTCATCCTCCGTCAAGATCTGCTTCACGAAGTTGCGTAAGGCTGAAATGAAGGCCGAGAAAGGCTGGCTTTGCGATCGCAAAGCAAACTTCCCCTCAATAAAGTAGCCCTGCCCACGCACAATACTCTTCTGCACTTCATGCACAAGGGCCGTTTTGCCCACCCCAGAGGAACCTGCAACCCACACCATTTCTTTCTGCTGGTGAGTCACCCGATCAAAGGCAGTGAGCAGTGTATTCACCTCAGACTCCCGACCATAAAGCTGCTCAGGAATGACAAACTGATTGTGACAATCCTGCCGTCCTAGCGGGAAGGTGGCCGTTGAATCTTGCTGACATCTCTGCAGATCGTGCTTGAGGCCCAACGCACTCTGGTAGCGATCTTCGGCATCCTTAGATAGAAGTTTCTCCACCATGGCCGAGAGCATCGGCGGCACATCAGAATTCAGGCTGTCTAGGCGGGGAGGGCGCTGGGCAATGTGGCAGTGAATCCAGCCCATCAGCCGGTCAGCATGAAAGGGAAGCTTTCCCGTCAACAGATTGAAGAAAAGAATGCCCAGCGAGTATAAATCTGTTCGATAGTCAATGCCCCGATTCATCCGTCCCGTCTGTTCTGGAGACATATAGGCCGGGGTTCCCTCTAGCGTTGTGGGAGACTCTAGCTGGGGCACTTCTTTCGGCAGCCTAGAGGCAATGCAAAAGTCTGAAAGCTTGACAACTCCAGTTTGCGGGTTAATCAAAACGTTTTGAGGCTTAAGGTCTTTGTGAATGATGCAGTGCTCGTGCAGCTCAATTAACGCTTCAACAATCTGTAGCGCAATGGCATAAAATTCCGGCAGAGGAAGAAGCGAACCACGATTTTCTAAATGGTCCTGCAGTGACATCGCCCCAAAATCTTCCATGATTAGGACACAGCTATTTTGCTGTAAATCAAGGCGATAAAGCTTAACAATTCCAGGATGAATTAGAGAATGAACCAGGCTATATTGATTACGAAATCGAATAATTTCTGTCTCTGTCGGCCGATTTTTCTTGGGTACTTTAATAATCACAGATTGATGATCAACGCTGCACACTCCTCGATATACAAGCGTCTTGCAGCTGTCATAAATTTTTTCAAGGCATTGATATCCCTCAATGGAGAGAGCCATTAGTGGTGTTGATTCAATGCGGCTGTTACTCATGGCATCCTTCGCGTCAGAAGCCACAGATCCTAAGTTGTTCACGGTGAGGCTTAAGCGTTTAGGGAATGAAATAGGCAGGTTTAGCAGTCATGAATGTATTGAGTTGCATTTCCGCAGAATATGAAGATAAGAAGAATAGAATAAACTGCAGAAATACCGATGGGTTCACCTTCTCTATTTTGCCCAGAGGATCGAGGTTAAATGGCACGTTTTAACCGTATGAGTGCTAAATCAATTTTTCAACCGAATAACTACGGATAGTCGGTCAAAACAGCAGCTCTTTTTCGTCACTTATTTCGGTAGACTTACCCAGGCTTTTGCAAGGAAGGAGCACACATCCCCATAACGGCTCCCCCACCATGTTGACTGTTGCTGTTCTGGGGTCGCGTCTTGACGAATGGCTCTGCAGGGTTGGGCCGACACAATCGGAAATTGATACGATGCAGAGATGATTATTATTCTGATGGGTGTTTCTGGATCGGGCAAAACCCTGGTAGGACAAAAGTTAGAAACAGCTCTGGGCTGGACCTTCTACGATGCCGACAACTTTCATCCCGCCACCAATATCGCCAAGATGCAGCAGGGTATTCCGTTAGATGATGTCGATCGCGCACCTTGGCTAGCCATTTTGAATCAGGAAATCGCTCAATGGCTGCAGGCTGGTCACAGTAGTGTTTTAGCTTGCTCAGCCCTCAAGTCTCGCTACCGCGAACAACTGCATCTGAGCCACCCGCAGGTCAAGCTCGTGTATCTCCACGGTTCTCAATCGTTAATTCTGCAGCGGCTACAGCAGCGACAGGGTCACTTTATGGGGAGTGATTTGCTGCAGAGTCAGTTTGACAGTCTGGAAGAGCCGACCGAGGGTGTCAGGATCGAAATCGACCAGGGCCTCGATGCGATCGCAACTCAAATTCTCACCCGCTTGAACCTAAAATCAATCTAGATGTGCTCGCCCATACAATCCGCTACGCTGATAGGTGTAACTGTATTGGGAAACATTATGAAGGATTTCAGTGCCGCCACGTTCGGCATTGTTTTGGCGCTGGTGGTACTCTTAGGCCTCAACTGCGTTGTGATCATCAATCCAGGTCAGGCCGGTGTCTTGAGCGTTTTAGGTAAAGCCCGTGATGGTTCCCTTTTAGAGGGAATACATTACAAGCCTCCCTTTATCTCTAACGTTGATATCTATGATTTGACGGTCCAAAAATTTGAAGTTCCAGCCCAAAGTTCAACCAAAGATCTGCAGGATCTGACCGCGAGCTTTGCGATCAACTTCCGCATTGACCCCGTTCAGGTCGTTGAAATCAGACGGAAGCAGGGGTCGCTTCAAAATATTGTCTCCAAGATTATTGCTCCTCAGACCCAAGAATCCTTTAAGATTGCCGCCTCACGCCGAACGGTAGAAGAAGCTATCACTAAGCGTGATCAGCTAAAGGCCGACTTTGATGATGCCCTAGGCGTCCGGCTTGAGAAATATGGCGTGATTGTCCTTGATACCAGCGTTGTCGATCTCAGGTTCTCGCCCGAATTTGCCCAGGCGGTTGAAGAGAAACAAATTGCTGAACAGCGTGCCCAGCGAGCCGTTTATATCGCTCGAGAGGCGGAACAAGAAGCCACCGCAACTGTAAACCGTGCCAAGGGTAAGGCCGAAGCACAGAAACTCTTAGCCGAAACGCTTAAAGAGCAAGGCGGTCAACTGGTACTCCAGAAAGAAGCGATTGAAGCTTGGAAGCAAGGCGGATCGCAGATGCCTCAGGTACTGGTAACAGGAGAAGGGTCAGCGCCCATCCCGCTCCTGTTTGATCTCAAAGAGACCATTGGTTCTAAGAAGGGATAGTCTACATTGCGAGCGCTGGGCCTGATTTAGGATAGGCTGAGTGCTCGCTGTATTTTGCTCGTGATTTATGCCCAATCCCCGTAAACGATTTGGTCAGCATTGGCTGAAAAGTCAGGCTGTCCTAGAGCAAATTGTGGCGGCAGCAGAGATTGAAAGTTGCGATCGCATCTTAGAAATCGGTCCTGGCACCGGCTTACTGACGCAAAAACTGCTGCCCCTAGCTGAGACCGTGACCGCCGTAGAGATCGATCGAGACCTGTGTAAGCTTCTGATTCACAAATTTCGAGACAGCGATAATTTTCTCCTGCTTCAAGACAGCATCCTCTCAGTGGATTTAGGTGCAATGTTTGGGCACTATCCCAAATTTGCCGACCCCAACAAAGTCGTCGCCAACATTCCCTACAACATCACCGGTCCCATCCTTGACCTCGTGTTGGGGAGCTTAGCCAAGCCTCGGGAGCCTGCTTTTAAGAGCATCGTACTGCTGCTGCAGAAAGAAGTGGCTGAGCGGCTAACGGCTCAGTCCGGTTCTAAAATCTTTGGTGCCATGTCCGTGCGGACCCAATATCTCGCCACCTGCGAATATATTTGCCACGTCCCCAACATCGCCTTTAAGCCGCGACCCAAAGTAGACTCCGCCGTCGTGCGACTCTGCCCTCGCCCTTACCCCCAACAGACAGAAAACCCACGCTGGTTTCAAACCCTCGTCAAATTAGGGTTTTCCAGTCGCCGCAAAATGTTGCGCAACAACCTCAACTCAGTCGTTGATCGAGACCAGCTAACCGTCATACTGGAACAGTTAGGCGTCTCCCCTCAAGCACGGGCAGAAGATCTGAGCGTGGATCGATGGGTTGCCTTAAGTAACAGTCTTCATCCCGCCTAGTTATCTCCCGCCGGTATGCCTACCTACACTCTGATAGCCCCAGCCAAAATCAACCTCCTGCTCGAAATCATCGGCGACCGCCCTGACGGCTTCCATGAATTAGTGATGGTGCTGCAGAGCATCGATCTCGCCGACATTATTGAACTTAAAGCGCTCCCAGGCGATCAAATTCAACTCAACTGCAGCCATCCAGACGTACCGCTCGACTCCAGCAATCTCGCGCATCGAGCCGCGACACTCATGCAGACCCAGTTCCCTGATCGGGGCGGTGTGGAGATCACCATTCAGAAGCATATTCCCATTGGCGCCGGACTTGCAGGCGGTTCCGCTGACGCAGCGGCGGTCTTAGTGGGACTAGATCTGATGTGGAACCTCGGCTTAACGCAGGCTGAACTCCAGACTCTCGGGGCTGCACTCGGCTCTGACATCCCCTTCTGTGTCTCTGGGGGAACTGCGCTGGCGCTGGGTCGCGGCGAACATCTCACGCCACTCCCTGACCCCCATCAGCTCTACGCCGTCTTAGCTAAATACCGTAGCCTCTCTGTTTCAACCCCTTGGGCCTACAAAACCTATCGCCAAAAGTTTGGCGACACCTACGCCAAGACCTCAGAGACCCAGGAACAGCGGCGACGATCAGGGCCATCGGTACCGCTGCTAACGGCAATCAATCATCAAGATCAAGAACAGATTCCGAAATACCTCTACAACGACTTAGAGCGGGTGGTCTTACTCGAACATCCGCAGGTGCTGGCGCTGCGAGAAAAATTTCAGCAGTTGGGCTGTCTCGGCACCCTAATGTCGGGTTCAGGCCCCACCGTTTTTGCACTTATGAATTCACGGGAAGAAGCTCAACTTCTGAAGACTCAGTTAGAAGTCGCAGTGGGTGACCCCGATCTAGATCTGTGGGTCACCCAGTTCTGCTGCAGCGGTATTCAGCTCCAGACAACATAATCCGCTGACTCAACTCTGAAGGACCGGAAACTTTCCTGGGCAAAAGCCATCAAGAAGAACACCTGCCGTCAGCCTCTTTTCAGTACCATTATCTAAGCCCCCTACCGTCAAAAATCGTGACGATTGCACCGACCCCACCCGATAGCGCGATTCAAAGCAGAAAGGCCGATCATCTAAGGATCTGTCTGGACGATCAGGTCCAGTGCAAAGAGGTGACCACGGGTTTAGAACACTATCGGTTTACCCACTGCTGCCTACCGGAGCTAGACGCGCAGAATATTCAGTTAGGCACCACCTTTCTTGGTAAGCCGCTCCAGACGCCACTCCTAATCTCATCAATGACGGGAGGGACAGAGATTGCTCGCACCATCAATACACGGTTGGCAAGGGTCGCTCAGGCCCACGGATTAGCGATGGGCGTTGGCTCACAGCGCATTGCCGTTGAACAGCCCCAGCTTTCTGACACGTTTTCAGTCCGCTCGTTCGCGCCTGATATTCCGTTATTTGCCAATTTAGGAGCGGTTCAGCTCAACTATGGTTATGGCTTGGCAGAATGTCAACAGGCAGTGGATCTCTTAGAGGCCGATGCCCTAATTTTGCACATCAATCCGCTGCAAGAATGCGTTCAGAGTCGAGGGGATACTAACTTTCAGGGGCTATTTGCCAAGATTGCCGATCTTTGCGCCTACCTGCCAGTACCCGTAATTGCCAAAGAAGTCGGGAATGGTATTTCAGTTGCGATCGCAACTCAACTGCTAGAGGCTGGCGTCACGGCTATTGATGTGGCAGGCGCGGGCGGAACATCCTGGGCCAAGGTAGAGGGCGAACGAGCGGAGGATCTGCGACAGCGACGATTGGGGCAAACCTTTTCCGATTGGGGCATCCCCACAGCAGACTGCCTCACAAGCATTCGTCAGGTTCATCCAACACTGCCTCTGATTGCTTCGGGTGGGCTGCGGAACGGCTTGGATGTAGCAAAGGCGATCGCACTCGGCGCAGATTTAGCGGGTATGGCCTATCCCTTCTTGAAAGCCGCCCATGATTCAGAGGCGGCAGTCCACGCCTTAGTAGAGATTTTGATGGCAGAGCTGCAGACGGTGCTGTTATGTACAGGCAATGCAACGCTGGCCGACCTACAGCAGTCAGACTGTCTGCAGCAGTTACCACTCTGAGAATTCATAAGGGTCCAGAAGTAGGTGTAACCCATCGATTATCTGGTGCACTCGACTCGGTGAGAGCGTACCAATTTTCTCGTTCAACTGACTTCTATCAATCGTAAATACCTGAGAAATATTGACAACGCTTTGCTTGGGTAGGTTGGCTTCGCCCATCTCCACAAGTATGTTTCCTGGCACAGAAGCTCGTTTCAGATTAGAGGTCAACGCACAAACAACAACATGAGGATGAAGGTATCCAGGAGCCGAACCCACGGGGTCACCCAAATCAACCCAGAAGACATCGCCCTGATTGCTTACCATTCATCTTCAACAATGCGACGATGACTTGAGCGCATTTTTTGCAGGAGGAGTCTTTCTTCTTCGTCGGGAGCGTCTGTGTAAGCAGCGTTGATTTTCTCGATTAGATGTTTTCGGCCACGATATCGGCGGATGAAGTCTTGAAGAGCGACGGTAATTAATTGTTTCCAAGAAATATTTAACTCTTCTGCAAGGGCTTGCGTATCATTCATCAGATCACGCTGGAGAGGAAAGCCGGGTGCTGGATCTCTACCATAGGATGCGTAAACTTCACTAAGTTGGCCATCTCTAAAAGTATATCGAAGGCGCTCTACTTGAAGTTGATGCCATGCACACGTTCAAACTTCAGGAGCTACAGAGAATAAACGTGCTGTGAGATCGCAGCTTCCTCCCACAGCACGGCTGCTAGACTGGACGTAAGTTTGCTCAGCCTCTCATGATTAGAACGTCTTCAAAGCCAATGACAGTGCAAGACTTTCTGGCAATGCCTGAGAGTAACGATCGGTATGAGCTGATAGAGGGTGAAATTATTCCTAAGGTGTCTCCTAAGCGTTTCCATGCGGGTGTTCAGAAATCGCTGATCAAGCTGGTTGATGATTGGGCGTCAGAGAGAGGACATTTTTATCCAGAATGGGCTGTCGTTTTAAAGCGCAGAGATCGAGACTGGGTTCCGGTTCCAGATTTGACCTATGTTTCGTTCGAGCGGCTGGCGGCAGATTGGCTAGAGGATGCACCTTGCCCTGTCCCTGCCGATTGGGTGATTGAAATTATCTCCCCAGATCAGACTTTTGGCGGGATGGCAGCCAAGGCATCAGATTATTTAACGGCTGGCATTCTACGAGTTTGGGTTTTAGATTCTCAGGCTCAAACAATTACAGTTTTCGCACCCGATAGCGCTCCCCTGACCTATCAGGGAGACAACATGATTGCTGATTCTCTATTACCTGGCTTAGAACTGCAAGTGAATAAAGTCTTTGAGCGAGCAGGGCTGTCAAAATAACCTCTCACGATCCTGCGTTGCCCCCGGCCCCAAATCTGGGGGGAGAATGCTGAAAGATGTCATGGTAGTGTCACCATCAGACTACTCTCACAACTGAGTTTTGGTCATGGCAAGCGTGTGAGCGACAAACTAACGAGCGGTACTGATTTGTCGCCAAGATGTCACAAGATAAAGCTGCTCTCCCCCCAGGATTGAGGGCTGTGGGGCTAGCGTAGAGCCTCTTGCGGTAGCAGTATTCGGCTGAGTAATGTCTGCATCGGATATTCAACGAAACGACCGCCTTCTATTACGGATGTATCGAGCCATCGGGCATGGTTGCTCCTCTAAGATCTGTACTTGCTAAAATCGCTCCTTCTATTTGAGCTGAGGTGAGATTTGCTCTAGCTAGATAGGCACCTCTCAGGTCAGCTTTCCGCAGATCAGCGCCCTGCAAGTTAGCCCCCGTCAAATCCACGCTCCTTAAATCAGTGCCCTTTAAATTAACACCGCTCAAATCGCAGCCGACACAGGATTGAGTCTTCCGTAACCGTACCAGAGGCCCAGAAAGCGAAGGGACAGAAGCAGGCCGTAA
Source organism: Acaryochloris thomasi RCC1774 (assembly GCF_003231495.1). NCBI lineage: Bacteria > Bacillati > Cyanobacteriota > Cyanophyceae > Acaryochloridales > Acaryochloridaceae > Acaryochloris > Acaryochloris thomasi. The sequence goes on along the minus strand of NZ_PQWO01000002.1, from coordinate 547,558 downwards.
ATTAGTCCACAGAAATCCTGCACTAGATAAGATCGCAACTCCCCCAAGCGCGATCACAACTTTTACCACCCCAGGTTTATGCCTCACATTGAGGGCATCTAACGCCTCTGCTGCACTGGCATAGCGATCTTCTAGTTTGGGAGCCACCATTTTCCCGAGCCATCGGCTGAAGCCTGATTCTAAATGGGGCAATAGGGGTTTGTATTTGATCCGACCTGTCTCATCCATAAGCTGACCAATGGCGGCGGATGGCGTCCGGCTGAGCAGGCAAGTCAGCGTTGCCCCTAAGCCATACAGATCAGAGGCGGGGGTGAGCGGACGGTTAAATAGCTGCTCCGGCGGCATAAATCCTAAGGTGCCTTTGACAATGCTGCTGGCGGCCAGGTCGTCTCCTTCTAAACGCGCCAGACCAAAATCAACCAGATAGACCTGTAGATTTTGATCCACCAGAATGTTTTCGGGCTTCAGATCGCGGTGAATAATCGGCGGGGTTTGCTGCTGCAGGTAAATCAAGACTTTTAGGGTTGCGATCGCAACTTCCTTAACCTCAGCTTCTGTAAAAGATCGCGGTTCTGCCAGAGAAGGCGCGTCTTTATATTCTTGAACCAAACAAAAGCCAGCCTTGGTCTCGAAAGCGTCCAAATAAGCTGGGATAGAAGGATGCGACAACTGCTGGAGCATCCCTAACTCGCGCTGGTGGGCATCATAATCAGACCACTGCGCTCCGGTCTGAGCAAACTGGAACTGCTTGATCACCACCGGCTGCGCTGGCGATAGGGCTGTCGCTAAATAGGTCACTCGGCCACCCTGTTTATTGCGACCGAGCATTTTTTCGACCCGATACCCCTGGTTACTAAAATCAGGAAGCTGTGGCTGAGAGAAAGTCATCGTTTTTTGCGATAAGAAGTTCAAAGTCCCCCACAAGTGGGGGATTTAGGGGGCCAATGCAGAATGCTTGATACCTTCCACGAAACCTCTAAGAAAGCTTTTTGCCCTTCTCAACTAAACGTAGGAACTCGGCCCGGTAGCCATCTAAATCAGGGCCTTGGGATTGAGCCACCCACTTTTGCACCTGATCTAGCGTGGCCGTTCCTTTATAGGCAGAGTCGCGCAGAACCATGCCAAACGCAGCCACCGCCGCCGAAAATTTCAAATCTGTGGAGGCTTTCTGGAACGTTAATCCCTGATCCGTTACGGAGGTTGCTAATAACTGAGACTTAGAGCCTTGCGGCTGTTTATAGCGAAGATTCACCTGCAAGAGTTCATTCGGCTTGAAGGTTGGTAATGGCTCTGATTCTTCCCCGTTCGCCGAGATGGGAGTTTCACTTTTAACCCCCGCTGGAATGATTTCATAAAGAGCGGTGACGGAATGCCCCGCCCCTAGCTCTCCGGCATCTTTGCGGTCGTCTTCAAAGTCTTGAGTTGCCAGTAACCGGTTTTCGTAGCCAATCAGACGATAGGCTTGCACTTGCTCGGGATTGAAGGCGACCTGGAGCTTTACGTCCTTTGCGATCGCAACCAGCGTCCCGCCCAACTCTTTCACCAGAGCTTTCTTCGCCTCTAACAGGCTATCAATATAGGCAAACTGACCATTGCCCCTATCCGCGATCTGCTCCATCTTGGCGTCCTGCAAATTCCCCTGTCCAAACCCTAGAACCGTCAAAAAGACCCCCTGCTCACGTTTTTCCTCAATCAGCTTCACTAGCTCCGCATCGCTAGCAGGCCCGACATTGAAGTCACCATCGGTCGCCATCACAATGCGATTATTTCCCGACTCAATAAACTGTTCCTGAGCCACTTGATAGGCCAGATTCAACCCTTCTCCTCCGGCAGTGGATCCGCCAGCTTCTAATTTGTCCAGCGCCGCTAGAATTGTGTCCTTTTGGCTTCCAGGTGTAGAAGGCAAAACTAAACCCGCACTGCCTGCATAAACCACGATTGCCACCCGATCATTGGCGTTTAATTCATTCACCATCAACTGCAACGACGACTTCAGCAGCGGCAGCTTATCGGGATCATTCATCGAGCCAGACACATCCAGCAAAAAGACCAAATTACTGGGCGGCAGATTCTCAGTGGAAAGGCGCTGTCCCTGCAGGCCAATATGGACCAAGCGGTGCTTAGGATTCCAGGGGGCAGCGGCAACCTCAGTAGTAGTGGAAAAAGGCTGATTACCCTTGGGTTGCGGATAGTCGTAGGTGAAATAGTTGATCATCTCCTCGATTCGCACCGCATCTTTAGGCGGCATCTGGCCCTGATTGAGGAAGCGGCGAATATTGCTGTAGGAGGCAGTATCAACATCAATACCGAAAGTTGACAGGGGGCTGGAACTAGCCTTCATGAAGGCGTTCTCTTGAATCGTGCTGTACGTCTCCCCTTGAGACAGCACGTCCGACTCTAGAGCTTTTGCCTCTGCTGGAGCCGCCGCCTCTTGAGAGATACCAGCCGTCGGTTGCGCGCGATCAGAAGTCTGCCGGCTTGCAGAAGACCCCGCCACATCGCCAGGAGGGCTGCAGGCGGCCAAGGCACTGAACAGGACCATGAGACCCAACAGCTTTGCTGGCCGAAACCTTCGATAGGCCGAGGAGCGGTAGAGATACTGCATACTCTGATTTCCTGCTACGTGGGTGGGCGTTCGTAGGAAAACGCAAAATTCGCAGTGCGATACTTTACCCTCTCCCCATCTTCTATTGTCCTGCCGGTTCTAGCATCAGTGGCTCTGTTTCCAAAACGGTAACGCTGCCAGAAATTGACCTAAAAGCTTGCCGCCCGCCCCCAACAAAGGCATGGTAGAGAGTGGGAATAAGGTGATATTTCTAAGGCCCGCTTGGGTTCCATTCCGTTGGGGAAAAAGTCGATGGTGACGCAGATCAATAGCCAGGATCCCTCATCGCTGCAACAGTGGCCCAGTGCCTTGCAGCCGCGAGAGGTCAAGACATTGGCGGCCATTGATATTGGCACTAACTCGATTCATATGGTGGTGGTCAAGATTAATCCCGACCTGCCCGCCTTCGATATTGTCGATGCCGAAAAAAGCACGGTACGGCTAGGGGAGCGCTGCCCCGACACGGGTAATTTAACCCCTGAGGCCACGGTGAGAGCGATTTCAGCCCTGCGTCGCTGCCAAGAAATTGCACGAGGTCTAGACGTCAACCACGTGATTGCAGTTGCCACCAGCGCGGTGCGAGAAGCGCCCAACGGCAGCACGTTTATCCAGGCCGTAGAAAAAGAACTGGGCCTTAAAATTAATCTTATTTCTGGCCCAGAAGAAGCGCGGCGGATCTATCTGGGCGTACTGTCAGGGGTTGAGTTTGACCACAAGCCCCACGTCATTGTTGATATTGGGGGTGGCTCCACCGAAATTATTTTGGGCGACGGGCGCGAGCCTCGCTACCTCAGCAGCACTAAGGTGGGCGCAGTGAGGCTCACGGAAGACTTTTTAACCACAGACCCCATTTCAAAACATGAATTTGAGTGCCTGCAGGCCTACGTGCGGGGCAAGCTGGAATGGCCCGTGGAAGAGTTGCGATCGCATCTTTCCCCCAACGAGCAGCCCCAACTAATCGGCACCTCAGGCACCATCGAAAGTCTAATTAAAATCCACGCTTGCGAAACCCTCGGAGCCTGTCCCACCTCACTACACGGACACATCTTATCGCTAGAAGACCTGCAAAAGCTCACCCACCGCCTCCGGAAACTCAGCTATGACGAACGCTGCAAAATAGCGGGCATGTCAGAACGACGGGCTGAAATCATTGTGGCTGGGGCCGTCGTCCTGCAAGAAGCCATGAGCCTACTCGGGATCGACTCGATTACCGCCTGCGGACGTGCCCTACGCGAAGGCGTAATCGTAGACTGGATGCTCACCCACGGCCTGATTGAAGATCGGCTACGCTACCAAGGCTCTATTCGGCAGCGAAGCGCCCTTAACCTCGCCCAGAAGTATGGCGTTGACCTAGAAGCCGCCCAACGAATTGCTCAATTTGCGGTGAGTCTCTTTGAGCAAACGCAAGGCATCCTCCATCAGTGGACCGATGTCGAGCGGGAGCTACTGTGGGCCGCCGCCATCTTGCATAACGCCGGTCACTTTGTCAGTCACTCTGCCCATCATAAGCATTCTTATTATCTGATTCGCCACGGCGGGCTGCTGGGCTATACGGACCCTGAAGTTGAAATCGTCGCTAACTTGGCACGCTATCACCGCAAAGGCCCACCGAAAAAGCGCCACCAGAACTATCAGAACCTAGCGAACGAAACTCAGCGCCAGATTGTTAACCAGCTCAGCGCCATTCTTAAGTTAGCCGTAGGTCTTGATCGTCGCCAGAGTGGGGCAGTGGCGACTTTCCGGTGTGATTACGATCCAGAGCAGAAAACCCTCAATCTCCACGTTCAGCCCAGTCGTCCCGACGAAGACTGTGCCCTAGAGCTGTGGAGTCTCACCTACAAAAAGCAGTGTTTTGAAACCGAGTTTGACGTTCAGTTAGATGCCCAGCTCGATCCGTAAGAACGAATCCAGACGATAGACACGGTTGACCGCTAAACGGTTAAATAGGTAGAGAGATTACAGTATTCGATTAACAGGACGATCAAAACATGGGTGGCGAAATTTTCAACACAGCATTCCTTTGCTTCAGCCTCATTCTCGTAGGCATCGGCTTAGGCTACTTCCTTCTCAAGGTTGCTGACTAACGCTAAACGTTAAACCTAAACAGCAGTACGTCGCCTTCTTTGACAACGTACTCCTTCCCTTCACTGCGAATGAGTCCTTTCTCCTTCGCGGCACCCATTGAACCCGTGCTCACCAGATCATCGTAGGCAACCGTTTCAGCCCGAATGAAACCACGCTCAAAATCGGTGTGGATCTCTCCAGCAGCTTGAGGTGCCTTGTCACCCGCTCGGATGGTCCAAGCACGGGTTTCTTGTGGGCCTGAGGTGAAAAAGGTTCTCAGTCCCAATAGTTCGTAGGTGGCGCGAATGAGCGTTCGCAGCCCGCCTTCTTCAACACCCAGAGACTCTAAGTAATCCCCGCGTTCCTCTTCGGGTAGCTCCACCAGCTCTGACTCCACCTGAGCGGAGACAACAGCCACTTGTGCCTGTTCCTCTGCTGCAATCTTACGGACCTCTTCAACCCAAGCATTCCCCGAAGCTAAATCTTCTTCTGAGACATTAGCGGCATAGATGATCGGCTTCTGCGTCAAGAGTCCCAGCCCTTGAATCACCTGAACTTCTTCTGGACTCAGATCAACCTGTCGGGCGCTTTTCCCCGCATCGAGTGCTTCGCGCAGCTTCTCTAAGACTGTCATCTCAAACTGGCCTTCCTTGCTGCTGCGGGCAGCCTTGCGAGCGCGTTCCATTCGGCGCTCTACCTGTCCCAGATCGGAGAGCGTTAGCTCTAGATTGATCACTTCAATATCTCGCGCGGGATCCACCGAGCCTGAGACATGGATAATGTCATCGTCGTCGAAGCAGCGCACCACATGTGCGATCGCATCTACTTCACGAATATTGGCTAGGAACTTATTGCCGAGTCCCTCTCCTTGACTGGCCCCTGCCACTAGCCCCGCGATATCAACAAACTCCACTCGGGTGGGCACAATCTCTTTTGAGGTTGCAATATCTGACAGTACTTGAAGGCGTTCATCCGGCACCGTTACGACGCCAACATTAGGCTCAATCGTACAAAAAGGAAAATTCGCGGCCTCTGCCTTAGCATTGGCAACCAAAGCATTGAACAACGTAGACTTGCCCACATTTGGCAGTCCGACAATACCGGCTCTTAACATTGTTTGTGATTATGGCTCCCGTTTGTACATCCGATTGCTTTGGCAATCCTTAAAAACACTAGCGCGATCCTTTGCGCGTTGCCAGCCTGCAGAAATACGCAAAGGATCGCTGACCTTATTGGCTCTCTCTAGCCGAGGCTAGCAACGGGGGTTGACGGTGCCTCCTACCATAAGGCTGGAACAGGCGGAGGAGTCGGTTCCGGGGAGGCTGTTGGTTCAAGCAGAGAATCACTTTGATCCAAAGGCTGAGGATCTTCTGGTGGTTCAGAAACAGGGCCAGATTCAACGGGCTTAGGAGCAGCAGGGGCAGGAGCTGCGGGTGCGGGTGAAGATCCTGGCACCGGCGTAGTTCCTGGAGTAGATGGCGTCGTTGGTACAGGCGTAGATCCTGGCGCAGATCCAGCTCCTGGAACCAAGATCGTGGGCGGTGTTGTTCTGGTGGAGGGCCGTGAGCTAGGAGCCTCTGGAGTAGGTTCTGCAGGAGCTGGAGCAGGTGGAGCCGAGGCTGGCGGTGGAGTTGTGGGAACAGGAGCGGGCGCTGGAGTTGAACCGGGAGTCGGTGTTGGCGATCCAGGTATCGTTGGCGTCGGTGTTGGAACCGGCACCCGAATAGTTCCAGGACCAGGCTGAGGGTCTGGATCAGGGTCTGACTGAGGATCCGGATCTGGCTGAGGGTCTGGGTCCGGATCGGGGTCTGGGTCTGGGTCTGGGTCTGGGTCTGGGTCTGGGTCTGGTTGAGGGTCTGGATCTGGGTCTGGTTGAGGGTCTGGATCTGGATCTGGTTGAGGGTCTGGGTCTGGTTGGGGATCTGGATCTGGATCTGGCTGAGGATCTGGATCCGGTTGAGGGTCTGGATCTGGGTCAGTCGGTGCAGTGTTGTTATTGCCAGCAACACTGGTTAGGCGATTGCCTACTGAATCTGAGTCAACCGTATCTAGGTATCCAGGACAGCGCTCGCTTGCGTCGCCGCTGGTTGTGGCTTCCCAGCAGGCACTTGTATCAGAATCTGAACCGTTTGCGGTCAAACTGATGGACTGGCCATTAGGAACACCTCCCAATGAAGTTTGATGGGTATCGTCCCATAGATTAAGGGAGGCGGGTGGCGGTGTATTTATGCCTTTACTACTGCCTTTGTTTTCTCCAAAGGCGACGTAATCGACAATGTTCAGCTCATCATCATAGAGCCAGACATCATCCCCTGCGTTATTGAGTTTAGGACGTTGACCCAGCCAAGTTTGAAAGGCAGCGTCGGGTGCTTGATGAGCTGCAATGGGGTTGCCAGCAGCATCCTTCTCGTCACCAATCCAAACGACGGCGTATTCGCCAGGCTGCAAGATAGTTCCTTTAGGGAAGGTATAGGGGGTAGCTCGGCCTGTGATGCTGCCGTTGCCGTCTGTGTCATTTGAGATCGCATTTCCATCAAGCAACTGCAGCCCGCCAATATCAATTGGCTCGTCGGATGCATTGTATAGCTCAATGAATTCATCATTCTTATCGGCCCCAATGTTCCCCGGCACCGTTTGCTTATACAAAACCTCATTGATCACGATTTTTCCGGCCAAAGAGGAACGCTCAGGTTCTTCCGTTGTAGCAGGCATTGAACCAGGCTCAACCGTAATATTGACTGTGGCAGTATCAGTACCGCCTTTGCCATCAGAAATAGTGTACGTAAAGCTATCAGTACCGCTGAACCCAGGATTAGGAGTGTAAGTATAGGTGCCATCTGGCTCAACAGTGACGGTTCCGTTAGCGGGTTCGGTATTTTCAGTAACGGTTAGGTCGTCATCATCCGGATCAATATCTAGTCCACCATTGCTGCCGTCTAAAGCGCTACCGCTAACAGGCGTATCCAACGGCGTGGTGTTGGCGTCATCCACAGCATCGGGCGGATTATTCTCCGCTCCTGGCTCTGGATCAGTTTCTGTCGTCGTCTCTGGTTCAACAGTGATGTTGACCGTTGCCGTATCAGTACCATCTTTACCATCAGAGATGGTGTAAGTGAAACTATCGCTGCCGCTGAACCCAGAGTTGGGAGTATAGGTATAGGTGCCATCCGGCTCGACGGTGACAGTGCCGTTGGCAGGATCAGTATTTCCAGTAACGGTCAGTTCATCATCATCAGGATCGCTATCTAATCCACCATTACTACCGTCTAGGACATCACCCTTGACAGGCGTATCTAGGGGCGTGGTGTTGATGTCATCCACTGCATCAGGCGGATTATTCTCTGTTCCTGGTTCTGGTTCGTTTTCTGGCTTTGCCTCTGGTTCAACAGTGATGTTGACGGTGGCGGTATCGGTACCGCCCTTACCGTCCGAGATGGTGTAGGTAAAGCTATCAGTGCCACTATATCCAGCATTAGGTGTGTAGGTGTAGGCACCATCAGGACTGACAGCGACGGTTCCGTTAGAAGGATCAGTATTTCCAGTAACGGTTAGTTCATCGTCATCAGGATCCGTATCGGTCCCACCGCTGCTGCCATCTAAGACACTACCGCTGACAGGGGTGTCTACCTGAGTTGTGTTGGTGTCATCTACGGCATCGGGTGGATTATTCTCTGCCGTAGGTTCTGGTTCTGGAATGGTTATCGTAACGGTGGCTGTATCAGTACCACCTTTGCCGTCAGAGATAGTATAGGTAAAGCTATCAGTGCCACTATATCCAGCATTAGGTGTGTAGGTGTAGGCACCATCAGGACTGACAGCGACGGTTCCGTTAGAAGGATCAGTATTCTCAGTAACCGTTAGTTCATCATCGTCAGGATCACTATCAAGTCCACCATTACTGCCATCTAGAACACTACCGCTTACGGGGGTATCGATAGCCGTTGTGTTGGTGTCATCTACGGCATCAGGTGGATTGTTAGCTGGTGCGGGGGCTGGTCCCGCCTCGGTTTCTGGTTCCTTAAACGGGAGGCAACTAAAAGATAAAGAGTTGAGTCGATCTCCACTTCGGCTATTGCGCGGATTCAATGCTCCAATGCGGTAGCGGAAACTGCTGACGTCTTGGTACGAGGCCGTGACCAATGTCTGCGTTGCATCAGTGCTGATACCGGGTTGAGTCTTTGTTGTGTTCGACTCAAAACGCCCGGTTGGAGGGCTAATTGCCGGTGTCAGGGTCGTCGGATTTTCGAGGGTATAGCTAGAGAATCCATCCAGTTCGATGTACTCCCTCAGACTGCGGCTATCTCCGTCAATGTCCACCCCCGAAGCGTTGAAGGCTTTGATGATTGTGGGTGTGTTAGTCCCTGCCTCGACAAATCTAATGTTCAAGTCCACACTTGAGTCGCCGCCTCGTCTGGAAGGCGTGAGACTAGGCTGTAGGGCATCCACTGAGCCTGTATTGGGATTGTCGATGGCACCCAGTGTGGCCCCATTGTTTAAGCTTTCAACAGTAACCAAAGCATCAATGCCAGGGGCAACGCCCGCGAAACGATAGATCGTTCCGGCAGGTATATCTCGCCGATTTTGATTGTTTTCCTTCGACGGATTTCTAAACGAAAGCTCCACAATGGAGTCACCGTTACACATTGTCCCCGCTGAGAGGTAGAAGGGAGAGTTTGTCAGGTTATTTTGTTCAGTGTCTTGAACGTTTCCAATGCGATTCGTTGTTGAAGAGATGGCTGCGGTACTTTCAGTATTCTTTGCCAAAGCCACATCTGCCACAGCAGTACTTGCTAAAAGACATGCCACGAAGGGAAACCGATTGACAAGTAATATGACCCAACGCCCCATACTCTTTTCCCTCACTACTTTTTTCAGGTAAGCAACTTTAGTGGTGTTAGTTTATGACATTCTCAAGAGCCACTATCAGGAAAAATACAATCCCTTAATGATTCTCGAATAGGCTTTTGTGATGTTTCAAGGTGTTTTTTTAATTTGGGATCTGATTCCCTGCGATTTCTCTTGCATAATTTCACTCCAAAATAGCCCGTCAAGCTTGAAATGTCCGCTGATCTCTGACTCATCATTGGAGTCGGAGATTAAACCCGTCAAACTATTTAAAGAAAGTCATTGCTATGAGTTCAATGGATCAAAGTTGCACTCCTTTGCTGCAGGCGCTTCAGAGTTCTAGTCGCCGTGACCATGCTGGATTTTATACGCCCGGTCATAAGCGAGGTCGGGGAAGCCCTCAAGCGTTACTGCAGGTCTTTGGTCGTGCTGTCTTGCAAGCTGATTTACCTGAGCTACCCGAGCTGGATGATCTGTTTGCACCTGACGGAGTGATCGCTGAAGCCCAAGCTCTAGCGGCAGGAGCTTTTGGTGCTGATCAAACTTGGTTCCTCACCAACGGATCTACCTGTGGTGTAACGGCGGCAATTCTGGCCGTTTGCAATCCAGGCGATCAGCTTATCTTGCCTCGGAACTGTCATCGCTCTGCGATCTCGGGCCTGATTCTTTCGGGAGCCATGCCAATTTTTGTGGAGCCTGAGGTGGAGACCGGACTCGCTTACTGTGTTTCCCCTGCTAGAGTGCGGCAGGCTTTAGAGCGTTATCCACGGGCCAAGGCGGTGATGATCACCTCTCCGACCTATGAGGGAGTCTGTGGTGAAGTGGATGCGATCGCAACCCTCACTCACAACCACGGCATTCCGTTACTGATTGATGAAGCCCACGGTCCTCACTTTGCCTTTCATTCTGACCTGCCGCCATCGGCACTATCGCTAGGCGCAGATCTGGTTGTTCAATCAACCCACAAAGTTCTGGGAGCGATGACTCAGGCGGCGATGCTGCATACGCAGGGCGCTCGTATTTCCTCCCAGCGAATCAACCAGTCCCTGCAGTGGGTGCAATCCACAAGCCCCAGCTACCTCCTGCTGGCCTCTCTTGATGCGGCCCGTCAGCAGATGGTGCTGCAGGGCAATCAAATTATGGGACAGTTGCTCCAGAGGGTTGACGCGACCCGCCAACAGCTCCAGCAGATTAGCGGACTCTCGATTCTCAGCCCCTCCTCATCTACGGCAGGCTTTGCCACCCTAGACACCACCCGGTTAACAGTTGGCGTCAGTCCCCTAGGTCTCAATGGTTTACGGGTTGACCAGATTCTCCATGAGCAGCTAGCCGTCACGGCGGAACTTCCGACCCCCTCTCACCTCACCTTCATTCCTAGTTTGGGAACAACACAGACCGATCTTAATCAGCTGGTGCAGGCACTCAAGAAAATTGCGCAGAAGCCGGGAGGCGCTGAACAGCCCGCTCCATCTATTTGGGAACGAGCGATAATCTCAATGCCTCAGATTTCACCGAGGGCAGCAGCCTTTTCTGCCCAAGAAACTGTTCCTTGGACAGAAGCAGCCGATCGAATCAGTGCCGAACTGGTTTGTCCCTATCCCCCCGGCATTCCGGTCCTCTATCCCGGCAGCACAATTATGGAGACCGACTTAGACTACCTGCGTCAGATTAAGGCCGCAGGGGGGAATATTACAGGATGTACGGATCCCGAACTGCAAACGCTCCGGGTTGTGCAACTGTAGACTGAGACAAACCGACTCATGACTCAATCCTTCATGCCCTCCTCTGTTTGGCCCTACGTCAGTCCTGGCGTTCCAGATGAACTCTTTGAACGGCTCCCTGGAATCCCGATGACCAAGCGGGAAACCCGACTGCTAATTATTTCTCAGCTTCGTTTAGAGCCAGACACAATTCTTTGGGATGTGGGCGCTGGAACCGGAACCATTCCCGTTGAATCGGGTCTCCTGTGTCCTCAGGGCCAGATTGTCGCCATCGAACGCGACGAAGATGTCGTCAATCTGATTCAGACGAATTGCGATCGCTTTGCCGTCAACAACGTCGAAGTGCTTCAGGGCAGCGCCCCCGAATGTCTCGCTCAACTAAACCAAGCCCCACATCGCGTCTGCATCGAAGGCGGACGGCCCATTCGTCAAATAATAGAAGCCGTATGGACCCATTTGCAGCCCCAGGGTAGGGTTGTGGCCACCGCCGCGAGCTTAGAGAATCTCTACACCATCTCCGAAATTTTTGCGGAGCTGCAGGCCTGTAACGTCGAAGTGGTTCAGTCCGTCATCAATCGCTTAGAGACCCGAGGACGCCACCAAATTTTTGCCGCCGTCGATCCCATCTTCATCCTCAGCGGAGAAAAGCGGTCCTAGACCTCCCGGAGAGCAACAGAATCTCAAAGCTCAGTTTTTTCACGTCTTGAAGAGGAATATAGAGCAATATTGACAGCGTCATTCCATCTGAATCAGGCAGGACGCGAAATCGACTGGAACACTATACCTTCATCTAGATTCATCAGATATAATGACGGATGGCGACGCCTAAATCGGCGCGGGGGGTTGTCCGGTCTATTTTTGGCGTTTTGAGCAACACTACATGCTTCCACTGTTGACAAGTTTTGTCCTAGCACAGCAGTCAATCCCTGCACCGCCGCCGGAGAAATCCCCGGTCCCAGAGACCCAGCTTTTATCCCATCCGCTCACCTCTGATCTTGACATTGCCAATGGGCCACCTCTACTGGCTGAGCCGCAGAATAAGGCTGCTATCGCCGCCGCCGTTGACAACTCAGACAGTCAGCCGCCGGTAAAGAATAGAAAAGAGCGGCCCCTCACCACCACAACAGTGGCAGATGCGACAGGACCAGAATCGCAAACGACGCAGGGAAAAAATCAGTCTGCCGTCGCTCCACCCCAAAGACTTCCTACGACCCTCCGAGAGCTGGTTTATCCTCAAGAAGTTAGACCCCTACCGGGGAGTCTGGATGCAGTCCCGGTGTTCAACAGCAACAGTCCAGAAGTGATTCGCAAATCGGGCATCTTGCTGTCGACCTTCCCCCCTCAGGGCAAGCGCCATCCAAAAGCGCACCTCAACTTCCCTTTCCAGGGACGGTTTGACATTTTCTCTCACCACATTGTCAAAACCGATCGCCCGCGCAAAACACCCACTTTCTACAAGGGTATTGTGCTGTACAATCCCAGCCAATCTAAGACCATCACGATTAATGTGATGCAGGCAGCAAGCTACCTCGGAACTCCTGACGCGCCCTACATCAACCTACCGCCCATTGCTCCCAATAATGTCGGTCGGCTTTTTTCAGGCCCCGGTGGTCGGACAGCAGATCAGGTACTGCGAGGACAACGACAAACCCATTGGCCTTCTCGCATCTATTTAAAACCCAGACAATCCAAGATGTTGGCAAATCTGCCGGTTCCAGTGCCGGTGAGGACAACAGCCAATAATGACCCCGTTTGGCCCTCCCGCGTTCAGCCGCCCGTTAACTTAACCACAACGTCACTCACGACGCTACCGCCCAACACCCCGCCACCAGACTTCCCATCTTCCAATACGCGGTCAACCTTAGCCCGCCTCTACGCAAGCGGCCCCGTTTATGTCGCCAGTCTGGCGATGAAAGCGCCTGCTCGGCCCAATGGTGGGGAAGGCATCCCTTCTAAACAGGATTGGGAGTCACTCCTGCTCAAGGGAGAGCTACTAGAACCCAGAGATATCAAGCCTTCACCTTTGAGCAGCCAGGCTCCCAAGTTTTTTTATGGGCGAGTCGCGGGGGTCAGTCGCGGTTCGAAGTGGCGATCGCAACTCACAGATTCTGCTGAAAGCCAGCAGCTCACGGTTCCAGAGCCCGGCAGCGGTTTTTCCTATGGGCTGAGCTTGCTTAATCGTGGCACCTTTGGCACAGCGCAGATTCAGAGCGCCCCGATGCTGGTGCGCTACCCTGATACGGCCTACCTTGCCCACGGCAACTACGGGGTCCATTATGACCTATCACTCCCCCTCTATAACCCATCGTCAGAACCCAGAACGGTTACGGTTCTGCTACAAACGCCTCTTAAAGACAATCAGGCTGAAAAAGGACTGCGATTCTTGCGTTCGCCTTCTCCCAACGTGTTCTTTCGCGGGACCGTGCGCGTCAGCTACAACGATGACAACAATACCCCGACGCGGCAGTATTTCCACGTCGTCCAAACCGCCGGGCATCTGGGCGATGCCCTCGTGACATTGACGCTCAAACCCAAGGAACAGCGGTTAGTAAATGTTGATCTGGTCTATCCTCCCGATGCAACACCGCCGCAGGTGTTAACGGTGAAGGCCTCTAAAACCCCTGCTACATTTAGGAGTACTCGACGCCCATGACTCAGCCTAAAATTGAAGTCTTAGCAGACGCTTCCACGTTGGTACAGCGAGCCGCAGAACTCGTGATGGCCGAGGCACAGCAGGCGATCGCGCAGCGCGACCGATTTACCATTGCCCTCTCTGGCGGGAATACGCCTAAGCCCCTCTATGAGCAGCTAGCCGAGAAAGACCTGCCCTGGTCTAAGGTGCATATCTTTTGGGGCGATGAACGCTATGTCCCCGCTGACCATGCCGACAGCAACGCGGGGATGGCTCGCAAAGCATGGCTCGACCGCGTGCCGCTTCCTGCGGAAAATATTCATCCTATGGCAACGGATGCGGCAGATCCGGCCGATGCGGCGCGAACCCATGAGCAGCATCTCAATGCTTTTTTCGGTAGTAAAAGTGAACCAGGGCAGTTTCCGCAGCTCGATGTTGTTTTGCTAGGTATTGGGCCAGACGGCCACACGGCGTCTCTATTTCCGCATACTGAGGCACTGCAGGTTTGCGATCGCAGCATCACCGTAGGCAATAAAGACGGTCAACCTCGGATCACCTTTACGGTTCCGATGTTGAACCGGGCTCGCTGCGTTATTTTTCTCGTAACGGGAGAGAACAAGCGCACTGCTCTACAGCAGATCTTTGCTGAACAGGCTGATTCTTCTCAATGGCCAGCCCGCCTAGTCCAGCCCCAAGACGGGCAGCTTATCTGGCTGCTGGATCAGTCGGCAGGTCAAGAGCTAACGCTATAGGCTTTCTTCAAAGATCCGTTCTCCCCTTCCAGAAAATATAGGGGTGTGGCAGAGGACTTCAGTGAGCTGGTATAACTTGATCTGAAGTTTAGGGATCATGGGTACTCTAGCTTCAGTAGGCTTATGTTGTTGGTTGCTCACCCCAGTTCCTAAACGTTTTATGAAAAGCTGCCCGAATTGTGGTGTGTCAGTTCAGGTGGAGGCTCAATTTTGTGGCCAGTGCGGCCATAATCTTGCACCCGCCCCCTCAGCACCCAAAACCTCAGAGACCTCACAGGAACCTGATCTTCCTGTTCCTCTGCCCCCAAACCCACAACTCACGGCTGACGATTCACTCACCTATGTCCTGCCTTCGCCTTCGTTCTCCGAACGGCCAGAGACTCAAAAACAGCTAGAAAGAGAATCTGAGCTGAGTGTGGCTCCACAAGCCGTTGAGAGTCTAAGCGCCGAACGGTCTGTCCATTCTCCCTTCACCACCCATTCCCCCTTTACAACACAGGTACAGCTACAGTCGGCTCGGCTCGTGCACCTGCAAAGCAATACCTTTATTGAGCTGCCTGAGCACCTTAGCCCACTACACATTGGCAAGCCCAATCAGGAAATTCCACCCGACATTGATGTGGCCGGATTTCCCCATTCAGAGGTTGTTTCGCGGATTCATGCCGATATACACATTGAAAGTGGGCACTTTTTCATTGAAGATGTAGGGAGTTCTAATGGTACCTATATCAATAGCATTCCACTCAAACCGCGGCATCAGCATCAACTCCGATCTGGCGATCGCATTGCTCTCGGTAAAGGAGACTTAGTAACATTCTTATTCCAACTGGACTGAAGGCGTGATCACACTAACCCTGCTACATCCTGTCCAATCAACCCCTGTGCAAAGCTGGAGCTTTGAAAACGATTCGGTGATCCAGATTGGCCGTGCGGTTGAAAATCATGTCGTACTCTACAGCGCAGTGGTCTCTCGCTACCACGTCGAACTACGCCAGAGCAACGCTCAATGGGAAGTGGTTAACCTGGGAACCAATGGGACCTATCTAGACGGTCAACGGGTCACCCAAGCCCCGCTTGCAGACGGTAGCATTATCCGGCTCGCTCGCTCAGGCCCCAATATTCAGGTACAGCTCATGGGTTCTGATGCGGCGGGATTAGATTCTCGGCCAACGCAGGCGGAATCCCCTACTCACGGAACCTCTCCTCAGCCAGCTGCAGCCGCGCCCCTGCAACCGCCTGCTGAGTCGCAAAGCAGCGCTCAGTTTCGTGAACTGGGCCAGCACCCTTGGCCCCCCCATCCACAGCGCGAGAATCAGCCTGCCAACTGTCAGCACCAGCGTGCAGAAACCGATGCTCTAGTGTGCATTGACTGCGGTCAGCCCCTACATGTGCTCAGAACAATCGACCACTATCAGTTGCTGAAGCCTTTAGGCCAGAAGGAGCAGAGCTTTATTGCTTGGCGAGCCGGTCATGTGGTGGTGCTCAAAACGCTGGGCCTATCATCGGGTTCTACTCAGACTGAATCGCTACGAGCACAGGCAGAGGCGCTCTGCAAGATTAGTCACCCTGGCATGCCCAAAATCTATGAAGCCTTCGAATGGCAGGGTAAGTTTTTTTTGGTGAGTGAGATGATCTATGGCCAAAACCTCAAGCAGCTGGTAATGCGACAGGGGCCTCTACCAGAGACGCAGGTGGCAATGTGGGCTATAGATATTTGTCATTTACTCAATTACCTCCACCAGCAAGCTTCTCTAGCACTGCATCAGAGCCTGAACCCCACCAATTTAATCAAACCCACTATTCCCCACGGTTTGAGCCAGGTTGTACTAGTGAACTTTGGGGCATTGTCAGACGGAGCCGAACTAGGTTCCGCAGCCTACACGGCTCCTGAGCAGCAGGCTGGGCAACCAGTTCCAGCATCGGCGCTATATTCGCTGGGGGCAATCATGGTTTATCTACTCACCCAGCAGGCTCCAGATGCTTTCTATCGTTTAGGCAATCAAGAGGCCCATCTTTCCGTGGCTGACATTCCAAATTTGAGCCCTGGGATGGCCCAAGTCATTGGGCAGCTAACGGCCCCTGATCCGGCTAATCGGTATTCTGCAGAGTCAGCGGCGTCGGCTTTACAAGCTCTTGCATAAGCCCTAGGGTACTGATTCTAGATAGCGCTCAATAAGAATAATAGCGACGAGGTCGTCGATGGGGCGAGGCGGGGTGCGTAGCCCCTGAGGCCACAGCCGCGAGAGACCGCGAGGCGGATACATTTGCCAGTAGCGATCGCGGGCTTCTAGGGTGCTGTAGCGCTCATCGACGGGGACAATCGTTGGAGGAAGTGACTCTAGACGCTGTTGCCATTCTTTCGAGGTGGTTTGATTACCCAAGACAATCAAGGGAACAGAGTATTGGGTGCAGAGGGTGTTAAGGGTTGCGATCGCAACTTCAGACCGCACAACCTCATGCAGATATAGCGTCCGATTCAGCCCCATAACCGCCACCCCACACTTTTCGCGCCCAGGATCAAAGCCAACAATCACAGACTGGCGAGGCTCGGGGTTAGATTCGGCGGCAGACGCATCTGACATAACGCTTGAGCAAACACAGCCCCCTAATCCTACCGCTGCCTCAATATCTTTAAGACTCAGGACAATATAAATACGTGCGTCACGATAGATTACGGTCGGCTTACGCTAAGATATTCGTTGGGTTATATCCCACAACTTGGAGAGGTGGCAGAGTTGGTCGATTGCGTCTGACTTGAAATCAGATGAGCCCTTGCGGGTTCCGGAGGTTCGAATCCTCTCCTCTCCGTTTTAAAATTGGCTTCCGGCCTTTTTTAACATCCTTAACCATCTTCAATCGCAGCAGAGATTGAGGGTGGTTATGCCATTTTTTGGGTGAAGAATTGAAGGATCTCTGATACCCATCCAGATCAACCAGCTAATATAGCGGCACGCGTATTGATTAGGACATTAAAGAGGTTGAAAGCTATGCCTGATAAAGAAAGACTGTCCTAACTCAGCCGAGTACTGCGATAAATCAGGCGAATTCGCACCTCAGTTCGGAACACTTGCAGAAGTATAGAGTAGCCCCGAGAGACCAGAGAGCACAGGGGGAACGAAGACATCCCTATTCCAAGACTTTAATAACGCACAGGGACAGTGGAGGGGCTTATTGGACGTGCGATCTTCACCTCGCTCCGCTGGGTGAGCGTTTCCTCCAGACACAAAGCACAGGAAAGCTCCAGTAATCAACGAGACAGGAACCTAACCCCTCGCACAGAGAAACTCTTTTGACAGCAGGCCATCCAGGCCAAATTTAATAGCACAAAAAACAATTACATGCTAGCTATTGCAGAATTTGCAACATTTTGTTACATTAAGCATAGAAATCATTACATGAGAAATCCAATATGGCTTCTGATCCTGAAAAGTTTTCCGTTCCTGGTGGTTTGATTCCTGCTGAGGTAGAAGCACGATTTAAGCGCACGAAGGATGGCTTCCCTGATCCCAAGGCGACAGGTTCTACAGTTGACCAAGAGGGTCTAACCAATAACTATGCGGTCGATCCTGAAAGATCTGTGGCAGAAGCAACTCCACTGAAGACGAAGCTGTGGCAGGCCGTTGCTTTCGCTGCCGTGACATGGATCCCGATTAGTATTGCCATTATCGTAAGTCGTTAAGTTTCGACTTAGAATTACTTAGCTGCTGGGTCTTCATAGACCAAAAAGCCCCCTGAATGCGTATTCAGGGGGCTTCTCAATTTGATTCTTACAATTCATCAGTCTCTGATGGTACGACCAAAATCTGTCCGTAACGAAAGATGGTGATTGTGATCGAGTGCCTCAAATCAGCGCTACGCTGGGGCTAGCTCATTGGCATGGCATCAAAGCAACTTGAGCTGAGAGAGTAAACAAATGAGTCTCGGTTCTCTGCTTAAGGCTGTACTAAAAACACAGCCCCAACTTCGTTCTCAGATATACTTTAAGCCACCCCTGGTCGCACTTTCACGAGCGATGGAAGATATGGTGTTGGCTGGGAGCGAAGCGGCCTTAGTGATTGCCTGTTTTCAGCGAGAGAAATTTCATCGCCAGGAAACCCTACGCTACAAGAGGATTGCCCAACGCACCGATCACCTCTATGTGTTGACGGCTCCAGAAATAGACACTGACTTTGACTCTCATTCGTATCCCTATGAAGCCGTTCCTTTTCCACCGCAAGACGAGCTGACGAAGGAATGGCATCTCGTTGTTATCAGTGAGCACTACAGCGGTTGTGTTCTTTGTCGAGAGGACGGTGAAGACACAGCATCGATGGATCAAGCCCGCAGATTTGAAAGTGTCTGGACATTTGACCCTCACGTTTGCGCAATTGCTGCACGGTTGCTATTGAAACGTACTACTCTCTATCAGCCCCAGCTGGTAGAGAAAATAGAAAGATCCCTACAGTCCTTCAGCTTAAAAGCAGGGATGAAAGGCGAACGAGGGTTAGTGGAGCAAGCGGGCCACTCTAATATTTTCGGTCAGCGGTTAGTCACCTACCTGCAGGCCAGCCAATATAAGCTTATGAAAGCCTATCAAGTCCTTGAAGCCAAGGAACGTAAGGAGCGATTTTCCAATGCAATGGTCGCCGCCATTCGTCGTTCGTTAGACCCAGCAGATGTCCTGGCGGCAGTCGTGCAAGAGCTAGGGCAGGTATTCGAAAGTTGCCGATGCCTGCTCTATCGCTGTCAATTAACAGACGAGCAAGTCGAGATTGAGTACGAATTTGTACCTGCCGAGATGCCTTCGCTCAGGGGAGAGCCTTGGTCGTTAAGCAGTAATCCCTTAATCTCAGTGGCGCTATCTCAGGAGCGGGCGATCGCAATTGCTGACGTGAGTCAGGCTCCGAGTCTAAAGCGAGACTCCGCTCTAAAATCTCAAGTTGAACGCTGTCAGATCAGTGCTTGGCTGATGGCCCCCATACATTACCAGGGAACGGTACTTGGGATGCTAGAGCTGCACTACGGCGGCCCGGCCCCCTACGAGTGGCGAACAAATGAGGTAGATTTGGTGGAGGCGATCGCGGCTCAAGCAGGGGTCGCCCTAACCCAAGCCCAAGCCTTTACTGAGACAGAAACGCTCAACAATAAACTGCAGACCCTAGAGCGTACCCGCAGTAATTTAATTGCCATTGTCGGGCATGAACTACGGACACCACTCTCAACGATTCAAGTCTGCCTGGAAAGCTTAGATCAAGAACCAGAGATGCCCGCTGAGTTTCGCCAAGCCCTCATTGATCCAGCCCTAGAAGACTCCGAGCGGATGAGAGCGTTGGTGCGAGATTTCCTAATTCTCTCCCGTCTGGAAGGCGAGAACCTATACGACCAGGCCGACTGGGTGCAGCTTCAAGAGTCAATCGATCTTGCCCTAGGCGCGATCAGGACCAGTCATGCAGCCCCAACATTGCCAACAGTTAAAGCTGAACTTCCCCCAGACTTACCCCTCATAAAAGCAGATAGCGAGGGATTAGGGGAAGTATTGCGCAGGCTCTTAGACAATGCCTGCAAGTTCACAGAACCTGACGGTCAGGTGTTAATTAAGGCACAGCGCCAGAACAACTCATTGGAGGTCGTCATATCTGATACAGGTCGAGGAATTGATGGGGGAAATCTGCAGACGATTTTTGACCTGTTTCACCAAGAGGAAAATTTTATGCGGCGCAGCGTTGGGGGCATGGGCCTAGGGTTAGCCATCTGCCGTCGAATAATCACTGGTATGGAAGGGCAGATTTGGGTTGAATCTGAGGGGCGTGGTCAAGGGAGTGCTTTTCATTTCACCATTCCCGTTGCACCCAAAGGTCAAGCTAAAAACGCCAAGTCGGCAAGAGAGAGACAGGCCCGGAAGAAAAAACGCCCGCTAGCCATCGAAGGGCATAAGAGGTCTAGCTAATCAGACGCAAGAAAAGCAGGCAGGTGCAAATCAACGCGATGGGAATTGTTCAATGTTGGCATTGCCATACATCGTCATCTTTTTATCCTTCAGTCGCAGGCGATCCACCCGTAATTGCATACCGTCTAGCGCAAATTGATCCAGATCTAACAGACTATTGACGTGGTTGGTCAACACCTTACCCAGCTCCACCGCCTGCTCATCACCGCCATAGTCAGGATCCATAAACTGAATCTTGCGACGATCTTCTACCTCAAGGCGAGCCGTGATATCTACGTCAATCGGATCTCCTGCCTCTCCTGGACGGACATGGCTCTGCATTCGCAAAGACTGGTCATCATTCAGCGTAATCTCAGTCTTATCGAAATAAAGTGGATTGCCCTGATACTCAAGCTTCTGAAGCTTCTCGACTAGGAAGGGCGTATTGAACGAAACCGTCAAGTCCTCTTCAGTGAGCATAATCCGCATCGACGCCTGGGTCGGCTGCTTGATCTTCACTTGCCCTTTAAAAATTGCGCCAAAGTCAATAGAGACGGCCTGTACATACATCTCCATCACCTCAACCTGCAGGCCACTGTGCATCTTCATGCCTTTGCCCACAAAGTCAAAGCCGTCCACGCTTCCCTGCAACAGCTTGGCTACGGGCTCAGCACGAACCTTTACCTCTAGCTCGTCTGTTTGCTTCATCAGAGCCGTCACGGCTGTTCTAGCAACCTTGCTAACGAGCTGGTCGCCGCCACCTTGGCCAGTTAAGTTTCCAAACACAATTTAAGGATTCTACGTAGGTGAACTGACTCTAATATAACGCGTTTGTTAACAAATGTTACAAATTATTGTAAAGTAGTGTAAAGCACTTTAAGTTTCCCTGTTTTGTTACGGGTCTTGCAGATGTTCAGGAGTCAGTGAACGTGATCGCAATTGAATTCCCAGGGTTGGCCTCAGGAAAGCCTAAGTCGACAATATCCTATGATTCCTACCGCTGGTCACGGAACAACTACACCCAGTTGGGACGCTTGATTGAGATTGGACAGGTCGGTTTAGTGTTTTTGCTCTATCTCTGGATTGATCAACAGTCCTGGAGCTATCGTTCCGACCCTTCTAGCTTAGAGGTAAAGGCCCCACGGTATCGAAAACGTGCGATCTGGATTCGAGAGAATCTGCTGCACCTCGGTCCCACCTTCATTAAGATCGGCCAGTTCTTCTCAACACGGGCTGATCTCTTTCCACCGGAGTATATTGAGGAACTCTCAAAGCTGCAAGATCAGGTGCCTGCCTTTGACTACAACCAAGCAGCAACGATTATTGAAGAAGAACTAGGACATCCAGTTGAGAAAATTTATACCAGCTTTAATCCTATCCCGATTGCCTCCGCTAGCCTCGGGCAGGTTCATTACGCGCAGATAGAATCAGGCGCAGAAGTGGCGGTGAAGGTGCAGCGCCCAGGTCTACAGCGACTGTTCACGATTGACCTAGGGATTCTTAGAAGCTTTGCCAAGTTTGTGCAATACCGAACCCCTTGGGGCCAGCAGGGTAGCGACTGGATCGGCATCTATGAGGAGTGCTACACCAGCCTTTTTGGAGAACTTGATTATCTCAATGAAGGTCGCAATGCTAATCTCTTTCGCCGGAACTTTCAGGGGATCTCAAATGTGGTGGTGCCCCGCGTCCATTGGCGCTACACCACGCCTCGGGTGATGACGATGGAGTATGTCCCCGGCATCAAGGTCAATAACTTTGATGCGTTGGCTGCGGCTGGGGTAGATAGAGTTGCGGTGGCAGATATAGGGGCTAAATCCTATTTACGGCAGGTGCTGCACCACGGCTTTTTCCATGCCGATCCTCATCCCGGCAATCTGGCGATTGATGCGGAGGGGCGAATGATTTTTTATGATTTTGGCATGATGGGCCGCATTCCGCCGATGACCAAAGACAAGCTGATGCTTAACTTCAGAGGCATCCTCAACAAAGATGCCAGTCTAGTGGTGGAGTCGATGGTGGCATTAGGGGCCTTAGCGCCTGACTCAGATTTGGGTCCAGTGAGGCGATCGGTGCAGTTCATGCTCGATAGCTATTTTGATCAGGCATTGGAGAAAAAGGAAGAGGTTTCAGTTGCTTCCATTAACGATGACCTCTATCAGTTGACTTACAATCAGCCCTTTCGCTTCCCGGCTGAGTTTACCTTTGTGTTGCGATCGCTCTCGGCATTAGAAGCCCTTGGTAAATCTCTTAACCCCGAATTCAACTTCATGGACGTGGCTCAACCTTTTGCAGAGGAAATCATGGCTGAAGATGGTCCCGGTACATCCAATATATTTCTAGAGCAGATTACTCAGCAGGCAGCTGAGTTTACCAATAACAGCTTAAATCTGCCCCAGCATTTAGAGACAACGCTCAATCGACTAGAGCAGGGCGATCTCAAGATGCGGGTGAATTCTGTGGAAGCCAATCGCGAACTACGACAGCTCAGCACACTGTCAATGGGCGTCATTTACGCTTTTTTGTTTGGCACCTTCACCCTAACGGCCACCCAATTCTTTCTGGCGGGTTGGCTACGAGTCGGTGGCGCAACATTAGGGGGTGCAGTTTTAGCAGCGCTCTCCTTGATACGGTTGCTCTTCTTTAAATTAGATCGTTCTGCTCCATAGGAAGCACAAATAGACATGACCGATAACATGAGAACGATTGATACCCAGGAACTGTTGTTTCTCTACAGCCAAGGAGAACGCGACTTCAGTGGTTTAGATCTCGACGATCACGATTTGAGCGAAGTTAACCTGACGGAGGCCATGCTGCAAAAAGCCTATCTATCTTGGGCTAATCTTAGCCATTCTGTCCTGCACCAAGTTGATTTAACGGGTTCGACCATTATGGGGGCAATGCTATGGCGAACAAAGTTGACACGAGCCAAGCTCAGCTATGTCAATTTGAATCGTTCAATGATGGTTCGGGCCGATCTGAGGAAGGCCGATCTAAGCTATGCCTCACTGATTAAGGCCGACCTGCGATTAGCGGACCTCCGATATGCAAATTTTAAGGGTGCGAACTTGAGTAGAGCGGATTTTCGATACGCAGACTTGAGGAATGCCCAATTAGAGAAAGTACACTTCACCCAAGCAGATTTCACTGGCGCAATGCTGCCGAGTCGTCATGATCCAGAAACAATCATCACTCCGTTCAGCCCCCTTCCACAAAGGCAGTCTGTGCACAATCAACAGCAATGGAAAAGGCATGAACGCCTTGGAATGAGAGTATTGCGATGAGGTCGTCATCATGTCTGACGTTCACTCCCGAGATTTCCTAACATGGGCACTGTTGAACTTGCTAATGGCACATAGTCGTACAGCATGGTTCTTTGCCAATTCAGGTCGATTATATGGATGCGATCGCATCTTCTATCTCAGATGCTGATAGACAGGTTCCTGTGATGTATTCCTCCATTAATGTGCTGCCAATATCAAATCAAAAGCCAGGATCGTTGAAGAATGGGTCAGACGATAGAACAGCCCCTAAAATGGTGGCAAAAAGGTGTCATTTATCAAATCTATCCGCTCACCTTTGCAGATGGTAACGGAGACGGCATTGGCGATCTAGCAGGCATCACCCGCCGATTAGACTATCTCAATGATGGAAATCCCGGGGGTTCTTCACTGGGCGTCAGCGCTATCTGGCTATCACCGATCAACCAATCCCCATTGGAAGACGGGGGTTACGATATCAGTGATTACTACGCCATCGATCCGGTGTTTGGGACAATGGCTGACTTTGAGCAACTCCTGAGCGAAGCCCACAAGCGGGAGATCAGAGTCATCCTTGACTTGGTCATTAACCATACTTCTAATCAACATGCTTGGTTTACTGAATCAAGAGGAAGTCAAGATAACTCAAAAGCTGATTGGTATATCTGGCGAGATCCGGCAGAGGATGGCGGCGTTCCAAACAACTGGCGGTCATACTTTGGTGACTGTGGATGGACCTTTGAACCCCAGCGCAACCAGTATTACTTTCACGTTTTTGCAGAAGCCCAACCCGATCTCAATTGGGCAAATCCTGACGTGAGATCTGAAATTCATCAGCTCATTCGATTTTGGCTAGATAAGGGGGTCGATGGGTTCCGGCTCGATGCCTCTAGCGTCTACAGCAAAGATCAGCTATTCCGAGATAACCCGATTAAATTCGGGGCATCTGATGAAGACACCTATGATAGCTACCACCATTTGTACGATCGCGATCTGCCAGAGAATCATCAGATCATTCGCGAGATTCGATCTGTGATTGATGAGTATGACGATCGGGTTTTGATTGGTGAAACGTTTATTGACAGCTCTCTCTATCAATCCGTCTCTTTCTACGGCACCGATAACGACGAGCTGCACCTACCGTTTTCCTTTGAGTTCCCCTTTAGTGCTTGGTACCCTGGCCATCTTCAGCAGCAGATTCAGAAACAGGAGCTAGATACCCCAGAGGGCGCTTGGCCCATATATTTTCTGGATAATCACGATATTCCTCGTCATCTCTCTCGCTGGATTGAGTGCAGCCAATGTACGGATCCAAAGACGGTGGCGACAGGAGCGGCGACGCTACTGCTCACAGTTCGAGGAACACCTGTGCTCTACTACGGTCAAGAGCTGGGCATGGTTAATCATGAATCGATTCCGCCTGAAAAGCAGCACGACTCAGTGGAGGACCAAGAGCAAGACTCTTCCCCTCGGGATGGAGCGCGCACCCCAATGCAGTGGAATTGCTCAGCCCAGGCTGGCTTCAGCTTTGGTAAAGAGATAGAGCCGTGGTTGCCGGTGCATGAGAACTACACCGACACTAATGTAGAAGTTGAACTGGCCGATCAGGATTCTATCCTCAACTTTTATCGGCAGCTGATTCAACTGCGCAAACAGAGTAAGGCGCTGCGTGAGGGAAGCTGGCGCGCTTTGATTGATTATCCCCATGAGCAGCTCACCTACCTTCGAGAGGTGGAGGACGAACGGGTGCTGGTCATCATTAATTTTGGAGATCAGCAGCCGCTAAGACTCGATCCATCTATCACAGACTCTGACTGGAATGTCCTACTGTCCACTCGGTTCGCTCAAGGTCAAACCATTTGCTTACCTGAAAAACTAGACCCCTTTGAAATCTCTATTTTGCAACGGAGCGCCTAGCGGTCATCCGTGATTCTCATCTCGGCACTTTGAAGGATTATTTTCTAGAGTCTCCAGCGAGTCAAGCAGATATGGTTCATCAGCCAGATAGTGATCTGTCTAATTACCGGCCCACAGATCAGTTTAAGGATAAGGTGGCGTTGATTACTGGAGAGGATTCTGGGATTGGGAGAGCAGTTGCGATCGCATCTGCCCTAGAGGGAGCCAATATTGCAATCATCTACCACGAGAACGAACAGGACGCAGACGTGACCTGCAGCGAAGTCGAGAAGCATCGATTAGGACATAAAAATGGTTAAAATCTACCTGAGCTAAGAAAGGGCTATCTTAGCTCAGTTGTATACTGCTATATGGTCCGACGTCTTGAGTATCGCCAGCATATCTGAATATCTGGTTGTTTTTGATGTGTCGAAGAAGTCGGCTGGAGCAACAGGGACCAAGAAACATATTTACCTGGTTTTTACTCAGGTCCAGTTTTGACCGCGAACAGCGGTTTACTCTGCAGGCAGGCGATTGCAATCCAAAAATAAGTCTTATTTGACGCTGGATTGTTCCGCGACGGGTTCAGTCGTGGTGGCCTGGAAAGAGTCAAGGGGAATTCGCAGGTAAAAGGTACTGCCGCGGTCATATCCCTCTGATTCAGCCCAGATTTCACCTGCCATTGTCTTGATAATCTGGCGACAAATCGACAAACCGAGGCCTGTTCCCCCAACACTGCGGCGAAGGTAGTCTTCCCCCTGGTAAAACGAGTTGAAGATTGTTTGCAGTTGCTCAGGCTCTATTCCTCGCCCCGTATCTTCAACCTTCACTTGCAAATCATCTTGGGCTTGAGAAGATTGCACCTCAGCATTGACGGTAATTCGACCGTCGGCAGGCGTAAATTTACAGGCATTCTCTAGCAGTTTAATCAACACCACCAACAAGCCTTCACCATCAATATTGACAGGGGGCAAATCAGCCGGGATCTGCACTTTAATCTCAGGATGTGGCCCAGACTGATTCGTGTTCAAACCGCTAATCGCCATTGCCAAAATCTCATCAAACTCGATCAATCCTGTCTGCAGTTTCTCCTGCTTGCTTTCAAGCCGGGATAGTAAAAGGAAATCACCAATTAACTTCCGCATTCGAGCCGTGTCGCCCAGTGCGGTTTCCAGCATGATCTGACGGATCTCTTCTGCCATGCTAGGTTCACCTTCCAGACTTTCCAAGCAAACCTGAATGGTGGATAACGGAGTCCGCAGTTCGTGCCCCACAATATTAAGCAGATTAGTCTGAGTCCGCTCTAATGCCTGAAGCTGCTGATTTAAGAGTTCAGACTTGGTGAACATATCAGCCTGCGAGAGCGCCACACCCACCTGAGTTGCCAGCGCTTCCACTAAGACAATATCGCTCTCTCGCCATCGAGATGCATCCGAAACGCCACAGTGAAGCTCTACCATCCCTAGAACAGTGCCTTGATATTGAATCGGCATCAGCAACCAGGCGCGAATGTTGAATTGATCGGCGATTGCTTGAATCTGCGGAAGAGACTGAGTAACCGGCGCATCGGCAACATTAGACAGCGCCGTCGCTCGTTCCTGAGAAAGGGCCACCTTCATCAAGGGGTTGTCCAATGACCAAGGGCGACCCGTGAGAGGCTTCATTCCAGACGGAACAAACTCATAAGAGATGGTCACCTCAGCATCCGTTGCCT
This sequence comes from Acaryochloris thomasi RCC1774, assembly GCF_003231495.1. Lineage (NCBI taxonomy): Bacteria > Bacillati > Cyanobacteriota > Cyanophyceae > Acaryochloridales > Acaryochloridaceae > Acaryochloris > Acaryochloris thomasi. The sequence continues at coordinate 520,167 of NZ_PQWO01000002.1, read as the reverse complement.
GACAGCGATAAAAAAGACAGCGGCACTGACTAAAGACTTGTCCTAGCTCCGCAACGGCAGTACTCAGAATTTCTTCGGGTTCCAAGGAACGACGAATGGCTGTGGTCACGACATTGAGCAACCGCTCCTGCTGCGACTTATCATCCAGGGCTTGATAGGCCTTCAATAGCTTGTACTGACTCGCCTGCAGATAGGTCATCAAGCGCTGCCCAAAGATGCTAGAGTCCGTCAGGTCTGAAACAATAGACGAAGATAAAAGAGGTGCCGTATCTAGACCATAGGTTGATAAGGTTTGAGTGACCTTCAGTGCAAGTTCTGGCCGATATTCAACCACCCGTTGTAGAAGCCACTGAGCCGCCCGAGTGCTCACCTGACGATCAAAGCCCCAAAATCCTTCAAAGCGTCGGGCCGAGTCCATAACAGCCCCATCACTCTGCTCCCGACAAATTAGGCAGGCCGCAAAGCGAGAACTCAGAACAACAAGATGCCATTCCTGGCTCAAAGCATCAGCCGGCGCAAGCGGCACGGATTCATAAAGACCAGAGCTAACGGCGAATCCAGATTCGCGTTCAGGGGCCGCTAAAACATAGACGTGGTTGGTTAGTCCAGCAATTCGCTCGTAGCGACGAATTTCCTGATGATAGAAGCGCTCCTGCTGGAAGTTGGCAATCACCAAGGGCTGATCATCTCCCTTAAGGACAACATCTTCCAATGCATGGGAGAGCGCCGTCAGTGCTGACTTGAAGTAAATCTGAGACCGAAGTTGCGGCAGTTCTGTTCGTAGTGCCTGCAAAAGTGAATCAGTCATAGGCATAGACACTCCTAAGAGCGTGAGGGTTTATTCTGTGAACGCGGATTGATGGGATGTCTGCTGCTGGTTACTAAAGTGCGGCTCCCAGTCTGAATTTTGGATAGCCACCTGACTGAGATCAACTCGATTGAGGATAGCTCCTCTAAGACTGGCGTGCCTTAACGTCGCATTCGCAAGTATCGCACCCGTCAAATCAGCACCGACAAGCGTCGCACCGGATAGATCGGCACCGGATAGATCGGCATAGCGTAAGTCGGCACCAGCTAAGTTAGCACCGCAAAGGTTCGCATTTTGTAAGTTTGCCAACCGTAAATCTGAGCGAACCCAGATCGCATCGGAGAGGGTCGCCTGAGTCAGGTTGGCCCGGATCAAAGTGGACTCGGTGAGATCGGCCTGCCGCAAATCAGCCCCAGACAAATCAACCCGCCATAGCATGGACTTTAGAATCTGACTCTTCTTTAGGCTCGCGAACCTCAGAGTCGCTTGAGTTAGATTTACCTGCTTCAGGACAGCCCCTTCAAAGAGGGCTTTATCAAGATGGCATTCACTGAGATCGGCCCCAGACAGGCTCACCTGCTCAAAGCTGCGCTCACCCGCACCGTACAACGCCAGGATTGTCTTAGCATCTAACGACTTAGCACCCAGAGTATGTTTCACAATAAATGTCTCAACTTGATGGATAGAGCGCACCAGTCATTGATCAAGCTCAACTCAATCCAGCTGCTGTATGCACATAAACATTAGGCTGTAAATAACGTAACAAGAATGTAACATAGATGCAATATTTCGTTACACGAGGAGCTCAAGTCTTTATAGCTGCCCAAGCACTGCACTAAAAGATACGAGAGCTAAAAACAACGAGGGATATCAGCAAGTCCCCTTCTACACCGAGAAATTGAGTCGCTCACTTTTCTGGCGCTTTCATTTACCACATAAAAATCAAACATTCAAGCTACTTGACTTTTTGTAAACAGATTGTTACATTTGGTTACATAAGCACACAAAGCAAGGAGATCAATATGTTTGCCCCTATCGTTCTAAGTCTGAAGCAATTGATCGGCAAACCTCAGTTCATGAAGATGAGAGGCAAAGCCATCGCCATGCACTCTCGCGTGATCACGAACGTTTGCAATCAGCTTGGGATTGAACGCACTCCTAGACAGAATATGATTCGTCTGGCGCGTGACAACGGCAAGCGATTAGGTCTCCTGGCATAACAGATGAAGCATCGTTACCAAGCTCAGCTGATCCAATTTCTGCAGACTGAACTCAGCGTTCCGGCTTCTGCCATTAACACAGCGCTGCGCCAGTATCACTCCACTCACGCTCCCTTACCGATGGTGCTTTGGCACTACGGACTGATTACCTTGGATCAGCTAGACCGCACTTTTGATTGGCTAGAGTCTGCTTAAGTTATTTGATTCGATGTCTGTCTCTCAGGGAAAGAGATACACAGTCACAGCGCCAACGCCAGCCGCAGATCGCAGCAAGATTGAAACGGCAGGGTTTGACGATTACCTCACCAAGCCGTACATGCTTGATGGCTTGAAACCGTGCATTTGCCAACATTTGGCTCTATTAAATCGGTCCAATAAGTTAAGTAGATAGACCGTACTTTACCGTTACTCACAACCTTAGATATGTCAGTTAACAACAAGCCCAAACGACCACAGTTCACCCTGCTCGGGCGAATTCTACTTTTCCTTCCGGCGGTCCTCATTATCGCCAATCTTGTTCTGACGCTTAACTCAGCACCCCAGATGTCGCGTGTTCCCTACAGTTTTTTCATTGAGCAGGTTCAAGATGGTGATGTGGCCCGTGTTTCAGTCGGTCAAGATCAGATTCGCTACCAGCTTAAAGAAGGAGCTGAGCAAGCGGAGCAGACCTTTGCCACTACACCTATTTTCGATTTAGAACTGCCTAAACTTTTAGAGTCCAAAGGCGTTGAGTTCGCAGCAACACCGCCACCTGCTAACCGATGGTTTACAACGCTATTGGGCTGGATTATTCCCCCCATTCTATTCGTGGCGATCTTTCAGTTCTTTAGTCGTCGAGGCGGTGCAGGCGGTCCCCAAGGTGCGCTTTCTGTAACCAAGAATAAAGCGAAGGTCTATGTCGAAGGGGATGACAACAAGGTCACATTCGATGATGTGGCAGGTGTAGACGAATCAAAGGTCGAGCTCGAAGAAGTTGTGGAATTTCTTCAGGCACCCAAGCGGTTCAATGATATTGGGGCCAAGATTCCCAAGGGTGTGTTGCTGGTGGGTCCTCCAGGAACGGGTAAAACATTGTTGGCGAAGGCAGTAGCCGGTGAAGCGGGCGTTTCTTTCTTCAGTATTTCTGGCTCTGAGTTTGTGGAGCTATTTGTTGGCTCAGGTGCAGCACGGGTTCGTGATTTGTTTGAGCAGGCGAAGAAGAAAGCCCCCTGCATCATCTTTATTGATGAGTTAGATGCCATTGGTAAGTCCCGCAGCGGCGGCAATGGCATGATGGGCGGTAATGATGAGCGAGAGCAAACCCTCAATCAGCTATTGACTGAGATGGATGGCTTTAATGCTGGTGACGGTACGGTGATCGTGCTGGCGGCCACGAATCGGCCTGAAACGTTAGACCCTGCTTTGTTAAGACCCGGTCGTTTTGACCGACAGGTATTAGTGGATCGCCCTGATGTCAGTGGCAGACTAGCCATCCTTGATATCTATGCTCAAAAGGTGAAGCTGGGGGATGATGTTGATTTAGATGCGATCGCAACTCGTACCCCAGGTTTTGCCGGTGCCGATCTTGCGAACTTAGTGAACGAAGCCGCTCTCTTAGCCGCCCGCCGCAATAGCAAGACAGTGCAGGCCGAAGACTTTTCTGAGGCCATTGAGCGCGTGGTTGCGGGTCTAGAGAAAAAGAGCCGAGTTCTCAACCCTAAAGAGAAAGAAATCGTGGCCTATCACGAAGTCGGTCATGCTCTTGTGGGAGCCACCATGTCAAGCTCAGATAAAGTCGAAAAAATCTCCATTGTTCCTCGCGGTATGGCGGCACTGGGTTACACGCTCCAAGTCCCCACAGAAGATCGGTTCCTCTTAAATGAAGATGAGCTACGCGGCCAGATTGCGACTCTACTAGGCGGACGAGCAGCGGAGGAAGTCATCTTCGGCAATATCACGACTGGAGCCTCTAACGATCTACAGCGGGCCACAGACCTTGCTGAGCAGATGGTGACCAGCTACGGAATGAGTGAAGTTCTCGGTCCACTAGCCTACGACAAGGGACAGCAAAACAACTTCCTTGGGGGAGGCATGAGCTCTCGTCGCATGGTTAGTGAGCAAACCGCAAACGCCATTGACAAAGAGGTGAAAGGGATTGTTGAGGAAGCTCATCAAAAGGCACTTGACATCCTCAAGAACAATGAAAGCCTCTTGAAGTCGATTTCGACTCAGCTTCTCGAGAAAGAGGTCATCGAAGGAGAACAACTGGACCATTGGCTAAAGCAAGCAGGCTCTAAGCAAGAAGAATCACACGTCGATTCAGAAGCCCTAGCCTCCTAATTCAAACCCCAAAAGCGCTCTCATCCGGGGGCGCTTTTTTATGACAAAAATTGACTTTGTTCTTGAGACCCAATCCTGATGGATTGGGCTAGAAAAATGAGAAGAGCGCCCAAAGATGTAAACATATGTTAAATTACAAGTAAGCTTGCCATTATTACCTTATGCAGCCAGAGTCTACTCTCAATCAGCTCAAGGCGTCACTCCCGTCCGGTCAACTGCCGTCGAGCTACGGTGTGTACTTCAAAAACACGTTGGTAGCACTCTGCCATGCACTAGAAGACCATATTCTGGATCACTGTAGTGATGACCCAGCTCAGCAGCCTTTAGTTCTAGTAACCTTTCAGCAGGGGAAATGGTATCTGCAAGAAGCCGATCGCTATTTGGACATTGCCCGCTGCTCCAGTGAAGTTGCGATCGCGGCCATGCCCGACAGCGGCTTTGCCAAACACCCCACTGGACAGCTTGAGAATGTCTCCCTCGTTCACCTTGACCCAGACGATAGCTTCGTAAACGAGTGGAACTTAGTGATTGTCGCGCCGGGGTATACCTCAATGGTGCTCTGTCACGAGCTATCAGAGGTCGATTATCAAGCTCAAAACAAACCTGAAGCTGATGTTGAACGAAAGTTTTATGGGCTGTGGACCTTTGACAGAGCACAGGTTGAGCAGGCGGCAAAAATTCAAATCGAACGAATGCGTCCCTACGATGCACCGCTGGCCGATCGGCTACTAGAGCGATGTCAGCAGATCAGCGCCTCTAGCAACGTTGCGCCTGTGGACTTGAGCGGCGTCGTCTCACGCATCGTTTCCTATCTGCAAAGTAGTCAAGAGCAAATCGTCACCGTTAGCCGTCAAACTCGAGAGTTTTGGGAGTTAGAAGGGCAGGCGCTGCGCTTAAATCGCAACCTCTCTGCAAACAAATTACAAGCATTCTTACGAATGGCCCAGCGGGTTGATGAACGTGACCCCGCTAATCCGGTCGCCTCACTTCAGGTCTCCGCAATTGCGGAGACCTTAGGCCAGATGCTGGACTTACCCACGATTAAACTCAGACGTTTACGGTTAGCGGGTTTGTTATTTCGTGTCGGACTATCAGAAGCCCCCGCCGCAGTATTTACTGAGCTAGCCAGCGACCTAGAAGACTCTACCCGGACACTCTGGCGAGGTCGGGCTGTCTTAGGTGCTCAACTGCTGGGCGCAATGCGAGAACTAGAGCCATCTGCCAAAATTGTGCGACATCAACAGGAATATTGGGACGGCAGCGGTCGTCCCGATGGCCTGCAGGGAGAAGAGATCCCCATTGAGGCTCGAATTCTGGGTCTTGCAGTTCGTTTTCAAGAGTTGACGCAAGCAAGAGGTTCGAGGGATGCCTTGGATCTCAGTGATGCATTAGAAAAATGCCAAGCCCATAGTGGAACTCGCTATGAACCAAACTTAGTCGAGACGCTAGGGAACGTCGTGCGACTGACCGAAATGGGATTGATGCAGCTCCCAAGTCAACCCAGTCAGGTACCGAAGGTATGGCTAGAAGAGACCGTCTAGAATCTGGCGCTTTGTCCACTTCAGTGGTCGAGTCTTTCTCTTTTGAGACAGTAGTGTCTCTCCGTACTATCTTCAGCCACAATTTCCATATACAGAACGACTCTTTTATCGAGAAAGGCCTGTCGCTGTTAGCGCTGTGCACGTCCACTTCAGGCAACCGACTTTTTGCTTTTTCATAGAAGATTCAGATACGATAGAGACTAGGCATATATTTCTACAGTCAGCCCTTTAATGCTTAGGCAATCTCAAGCTGTCAATTTCAGCTTCACTGGGCGAGACTGAGTTTGATAATCGAGACCACCTCCGTAACCAGCATGGATTGCAATCTGTATGATCTCTTTGTCACCTCGCACAGATGCCACCGTTCGTCCCGTTCAATACCGTGATCTAGCGACGGTAGAGGCACTGCTGGCCACCGAACGGGAACAATCCAACATTGGACTTTTTTCAGAAACGGAGCCAAATATTGGCTCTATTCAGCAGTGGGGTACTCTGCTGAAGCTGCTGCGGGGGCTACCGAATCAGCTCTCTCACCTATTACAGACCTATGTATTAGAGCAGTCCCATCACGTTTCTGGCGTTATTCAAGTTTCTCCCTTCAATCAGACCCGCACCACCTGGCGCGTCAATCACATCAGTGTCGATCCGGGTGTGGGCGCACAGGAAGGTGGCACACAGCTCCTCAAGCACTGTCTGCAGGCCATCTGGGAAGCTCGCACCTGGCTCGTCGAGGTGGGGGTCAACCACAACGCCAGCCTCGGGCTTTATCGTCACAACGGGTTTCAACCCCTCGCACAAATTACTTACTGGTCTCTATCCTCCGACAAACTTCAGCAGTTGGCCGCCCGCGACCCTGTTTTTCCGAACCTGCTACCGGTCAGCAATGCGGATGCAGCCCTCCTGTGTCAACTCGACACCGCCTCTATGCCACCTCTGGTTCGACAGGTCTTTGATCGCCACGTTCAGGACTTCAAAACCAATCTTCTAGGAGGGTTGATCACAAAGATCAGGTGCCGACTCAATCAGATTGAGCCAGTGCGAGGTTACGTATTCGAACCCCAGCGAAAGGCAGCAATCGGCTACTTTGAAGTCTGCCTCTGCCGCGATGGGACTCAGCCTCACCAGGCTCGGCTCACGGTTCATCCGGCCTATACCTGGCTCTATCCTGAGCTGCTGGCCCACATGGCCCATCTCACTCAAAAGATGCCCCCAGCTCCGCTCTCCCTCTCTTCCACCGACTACCAACCCGAGAGAGAAGAGTACCTTGAGCAAATTGAGGCCATGCGGGTGGAGCAAACGCTGCTGATGTCTCGCTCCGTTTGGCACAAGCTGCGGGAGTCGCGGACGCTGTCCCTTGAAGGACTGCAGCTCACAGATGTTTGGCAAGGACTGCAGCCCAAGCAAACCCCAGTCCCAGGGCGGATGTCGTGGCTAAAGCCAGGGCCTGAAGGCTGGAGCCCGAGGATTCATCCTTCCACAGATGAGCCAGCCTCGAAGAATCGTCAGACACCCGAGCGTTCTCGACGGCCTGATCGTGACTTACCGGATCCGCCTAGCTGCTGATGACCTCTGGTTCTCCACCGCTATCGCTTTACTGGGTTGATGCGTTTACGCGTACGCCCTTCATGGGCAACCCTGCCGTCGTCGTTCCTGAGGCCGACGCTCTAGATGACACGCAGATGCAGCAGATAGCCCGAGAGGTGAATTGCTCAGAGACGGCGTTTGTGACGCCTGCTCGACAGCCTGAGGCCGACTTCCAACTGCGTTGGTTCACGCCCACCCAGGAGGTCGAACTGTGCGGCCATGCCACTATTGCCACGCTGCACACATTGGCTGAACTGGGTCGATTTAACCTACGGCCCCAAACCAACCAAATTCTTTACTTAGAGACCCACACGGGTCTGTTGGCAGTGACGATCGACTACTTCACAGCAGTCCCTTGGGTTTGGCTCACGCTGCCGCTGTGTGACTTCCAAGCTGTTACCCCAGAGGTTACCGCTCAACTAACGCAGATCCTCGGTATTTCGGGACGGCCCCAGTCTCTCGTTGATTCCCTCAATCAGGACGTGCTAATCGCTGTCGAGACTCTCCAGGAGCTACACCAACTCACCCCAGACCTCCGACAGCTCGCCCACCTTGGTCAGCAAAACCACTGGCGTGGCATCTGCGTTTACACGACAGAAACAGTGGACCCACTCCATGCCGCTCACTCTCGTTTCTTTGCGCCACAGTCCGGTATTGATGAAGACCCGGTTACAGGGTCAGCCAACGGTCCACTGGCGCTGCTTCTCTCTCAGACAGGCACGCAGGACGCATCTATGATCATGGAACAGGGAGACTGCCTACAGCGCCCAGGACGCATCAAAATTCAGTTCGATAAAGAGAGTCTCAAGTTAGGGGGACAGGCCGTTACTGTAATGCAGGGAGAGATGCGAGTGTGATTTCGGCACTGGGACTAGATCTTGGGCATCGGCGGATCGGAGTGGCAGGTTGCGATCGCACCGGCCTCATTGCCACCGGCCTCACCACCATTCACCGCACCACCTTTGTTCAGGACACAGCCCAACTCCAGCACTGGGTGCAGGAACGTCAGGTGGAGATTCTAGTCGCTGGACTGCCCTACAACATGGACGGTCAAGTTGGGAAACAGGCCCGCCGAACGCAGAAATTGGCCCGCCGGTTTGCCGCCGCGCTGCAGCTGCCACTGGAGTACATGGATGAACGCCTTACCTCCTATGAAGCTGAGCTCATGATGCAGGCCGAGCACATTAGTCCTTCAGAGAATAAAGGGATGGTGGACCGTAAAGCTGCAGCCTTAATTTTGCAGCAGTGGCTCGATCAAAAACGACAGCAGCCCCCATCTCATGAGAAGATTGCTCCTGAACAGGCTAGCATCGGCACATTGAAGGCCAAGGAGCATGGAAATGGAAAGTGACACCATTACCCTGACGGATGAAGCAGGGCGTTCACTGGTCTGCCAAATGGAAATGTCAGTGAAGCTTGGGGACGCATCCTATGCACTCTTGAGTCCCGCTGATTATCCCGTGGATATTTTTGCCTGGATGGAAACAGACCAGGACGAAGAAATGCTGGTGCCCTTAGAAGACTCCGAGCTAGGGGACGTGTTTGCAACGGCTGAAGCCGTTCTAGCAGAGCAGAACCTCAAGCTGCAGCGATCGGCTCTATCGCTAACGGCGGCGGGGGATCTGCCAGAGGTTGATGAAGAGCAGCTTCTCGTCCTTGAGCTTGAGGGCGCAAGCGAAACGGATGAACCAGATGAGTATCAGCTCTTGGCAACGTTCTATCACGACGAACAGGAGTACGCGATTTATACCCCGATTGAACCCGTTCTCTTTGTGGTGCGCCTGCAGAAAGATAATCAGCCAGAACTTCTTTCTCCTGAAGAATTTAAGGCAATTCAACCCCAGCTACAGCCCCTTTTTGAAGAACAGATGATCGACGACATTGACTAACGATGCCTAATGTCCGCAAAAAGAGGGAACCGTCCGACTCAAAGCGCAAGCCTTCGTCTTACGTATTCCGCCTCAGCATTGGCCTTTTAGGACTTGGCCTAGCCGCGGTGGCAGGCGCTGGAACCACTTGGCTGTGGTGGCAGTCCGCCATTGCACCGACGGCGCAGACCGCCTCTGAAAATCGCCAGAGCCAGAAGATTCAGGTTCAAATTCCACAGGGCACCTCTGCACAGCAAATCGGGCTGCTTCTGCAGAAGGCAGGCTTGATTCGATCGCAAAACGCCTGGAAACTATGGACCCGATGGTCACTGCTTCAGGATTCTCAGGCGGGTTTTCAGGCGGGCACCTACCAGCTCTCGACTCAGGATCCTCTAGACACGATTGCCCAAACCATCTGGACCGGCAAGGTGCTAGAAGATAGCTTCACGATCCCTGAAGGATGGTCGATGAAGCAGATGGCTCAATACTTTGAAACCCAGGAATGGTTTACGGCCCCTGAGTTTTTAGAGGCAGCAAAACAGGTTGATCGAGAACGTTATCCTTGGCTCCCAGAAGATCTTCCGTTCTTAGAGGGGTTCCTTTACCCAGACACCTATCAAATCCCTACAGATCAGCGCACACCGAAAGCTACCATCAACGTCATGCTGCAGCGCTTCGAGCAGATTGCCCTGCCCGTTTATGAACAGCAGCCGGAGGATCGGCCCAGCTTGTTAGATTGGGTCACCCTTGCCAGCATCGTTGAGCAGGAGTCAGTGGTAGACGAAGAACGAACCGAAATTGCCGGCGTTTTTTGGAATCGCCTGCGGCAGGGCATTACATTGGGAGCCGATCCAACCGTTGAATATGGCCTAGGCATCACCCAAACCCCCGATCAACCTCTCACCTATGCCCAAGTCAAACGACCATCGCCCTACAACACCTACATTAACCCGGGCCTCCCTCCCACACCGATTGCCAGCCCTGGGATCGCAAGCCTGAAGGCCACTCTAAATCCAGCCACAACGGATAATCTTTACTTTGTTGCCCGCTATGATGGAACCCATGTTTTTAGCCGAACCCTCACCGAGCACGAACGTGCGATCGCATCTATTCGCAAGCAGAGAAATGCCCAGTAGTCTTGGGTAGACCACTTATGTCGTAACGGGTTCAGCCATGTACTCACCTGGATTTGTGTCATTACTGCAGCCGGACCTGGTCCTTGGGGGGCGTGTTCTCGAACTGACGCCAGAGAGACTCAAGCGCCTCGGCCTGCGAGGTCTAGTCCTAGATGTCGATGACACCATTGTCTCCACGAAAGAGCGAGACCTCTCCCCCGACTTTCTCTCTTGGCTAACAGAGATCAACCAAGCGGTTCAGGTTTCCCTGGTGAGTAACAACATCAATCGCAGCCGCATCTCTCGCATCGCCGACAGCTTAGACCTGCCCTACGCCTTTGGAGCAGCCAAACCTTCTCGGCGCAAGCTCCGTCCCGTCGTTACTCAGATGGCTCTGCCCTTTGAGCAAGTGGCAATGGTGGGCGATCGCATCCTTACAGACGTTGTAGCCGGCAACAGATTAGGCATGTTTACGATTCTCGTAGATCCTGTTGCCAAAGCCAGTCTTCTAAGAACCTTAGAACTGAGAGTCTTTCGCAGCCTAGGCTCAGCCACCGAAACGCCAACACAATAATTTACAAAACATTGCACTCTCTTTACTTTCCGAAATATAAAGAAAATATTATAGAAGCCCAAGTTATAAACAAGATCGGTAATACTTATAGTATTGAAATGGAGCTAGCCAAATAAAAGCTCTAAACATAAATGACTTAAATATTTGAATAAAGGGTCAGTTCTTGCTTGCAGGGGCTGGCCCTTTATTCATGGAAAGTATCGAGAGGATTATGTCAGACGCTATCTGCACTCGGGAATATGCCTGCTTCGGGGGCACCGTCGGCTACTATGAGCATCCCTCGCAGACCTGCCAGACAACCATGCGGTTTTCCGTCTATCGCCCTTCTCGCAGAGGCCCAGTGCCGGTTCTATACTTTCTGTCGGGCCTCACCTGCACGGAAGAGAACTTTATGGTTAAGGCCGGTGCCCAGCGCTATGCCGCCGAATATGGACTAATGCTAGTGGTCCCTGATACTAGTCCGCGCGAGACTAACACTCCAGGAGAGTCTGACGCCTGGGATTTAGGCACCGGCGCTGGTTTCTACGTCAATGCCACCCAGGCCCCTTGGCAGAAACACTATCAGATGTATAGCTATGTGGTTAATGAGCTGCCTGCTCTTATTGCTCAGTCCTTCTCGATTCAGTCCTCCGCTGGCATCTGTGGCCACTCGATGGGGGGGCATGGGGCGCTTGTGTGCGGCTTGAGGAATCGCGATCGCTATCGGTCCATCTCAGCCTTAGCTCCCATCGCAGCTCCCATGCAGTGCCCGTGGGGAAAGAAGGCGCTCACTCAATACTTAGGTTCTGACCAGACAACATGGCACGACTATGACGCTAGCCAGTTAGTGCTGACCCACTCAGATGAACGCCCCATTTTGATTGACCAGGGCGCTGAGGATGAATTCCTCACCCAAGGGCAACTGCTGCCGGAGGTTTTCAAAAAAGCCTGCCAACAAACCGGACAGCCTCTAACGCTACGGATGCATCCAGGCTATGACCACAGCTACTACTTCATTGCAACCGTCATTGGCGACCATATCCGACATCATGCGAAAGCGCTCGGAGCAGTATAGGAGCTCATATACGTAGCGCAAACGGCGACCAAAAGGGAGTCATAGCCCCCTTACAATGGTTGAGAACGCTTCAGGATACTGCATGGATATCCACTCTTTTTTTCAGCTCAGCCTTGGCCGATGGTTGGTGCAGCGAACGAGCTATAGCTTCGTCACTCAGAATTCATCGATGAAAACGGGCGAGCAGAGTCTTGAGCCACTCGAAGCGTTAGATCCTCGCATTCTTCAGATTTGCAGTGAAGCTGAGATAGATTCGGCATTAGCGCAAGAGGGCCTTACTGTGACCTGGAAAGAGACGACTCTGGGGCAGCCTCCTCAGCCACAACAGATCGCCATTGTAGTCCCGGCGGTCCAGAGCACTCAACATGGAGTCTTGTTGCGGTCTAATCCCCTGCTTCTGTCTGCATATATTCTGGGTCAAGATCGATCGCTCACGCTGACCCAAGCAACAGCAGAACGTCATAGTCAGGAGAGGATTTGGTTCGCAAGCGACAATTTGCGATTGCGTACAACCTTGGTTCACGCCAAGGGACGCTGTCTGTTGAGTACTTTTTGCTCTGAGGTTCGTCTAGGCGTTAAGCCAGAGACCTCTAACGCTGGAGTGATGATTTAGACGAGTGAGTCACTCTGCGTTTGCAATTGCGGCTAGCTTTGTATACAGCTCAGAGGGCCTGGAAATAGGGGTAAAACAGTGAATAGGGTCGGCGGCGGCACTGATACGGCCAACGGTTCGACAGATATCCGAACGGTCGATGGCGTGAGCTAGCCAACCTTCAGGGGCTTCTTCCTTTGTTCGAGCCGCTGGTTCTAGCAGCCGTTCATCCGCGTCTGGCTGAGCAACGTCGGCAGGGAATGGATCTGCTCCCTTGATGGCGGCTTCCTGAGCATCTTCTTGCTCTAACGGTTCTGGACGGATTGGAGAAGTCTGCTCCCTTAATGGCGGCTCCTCAGAAACGGCCAAAATTTCATCCATGAAGGTCGACAGGAATTTATGGGAATTTCGCGGTTCTTGGACAGAGGTGGGAACCTGCAGCAAGCTCAAAAATGTTTGAGGGCAATTGTGGCTGACCAATCGCTCAAATTCGCGGCTAAAGCGGTGGAGGGACTGACCTCGCCGTTTCCAGAGCTGGAGCAAATACTCTACAGACGCACTCTTATACCTTCCCTGATAAAGGGCTTCAATCAGCGCAGAACGGACCCAGTCAATGGGGTAAGAACGCAGCCATCGATCTAAAAGCTGCTCTCTGGTTTGCGCTTCATCTTGAAAGTTGTAGTAGGCCAGTAGTTTCTCGATGGCCTTAATAGTAGAGACTTCGGAGGTGGGTTCCGTCATGAATGCGTCCAGGAGTGAGAGAAGAAGACTTTTGCTATGGTAGCTGAGCACTTGCCACCATAGGTGTAGCCTTGTGACCAGTGTACAAAGTTTGTTGAATATAAGACAGCATCATTCATTACCCCCCTCTTTTTCCTTAACAAAGAAATAATAATCACCAGCAAGGGTTAGCAATCATGTTTGCGGCAGGTCAGGTTCTACAGGAACGCTACGTACTTCGTCGACCACTGGACAGAGTGCATAGCCACAATGATTTTCGACAAACGTGGTTAGCCGATGATCTAGGGGCAGCGGATAAGCCAGTCGTCCTAAAATTTTTACGCTTTGGGGGACGGAGTCAGTGGGCCGATCTAAAGCTTTTTGAACGGGAGGTTCGAGTACTTCGACAGCTCAATCATCCTCAGATTCCTCGATGTGGTGAGTCGTTTCATCTGCGGGAGCCGGTCGGGTGGATGGGGTTTGTCGAGACCTATATTGTGGGTGAATCGCTACAGACGTTGATGGATCAAGGCCGCCGATTTTCAGAAGCTGCAGTTCAATCAATTGCAGTGCAGGTGTTGGAGATTTTAGTTTATCTGCACGGGTGCAGTCCCCCCATTCTCCATCGAGACATCAAGCCCAGCAACTTAATTCTCACCCCCGCTCGTCAGGTCTATATGATTGATTTTGGGGCCGTGCAGGATCGCCCCCGCTCCGCCGGTCAATCGTTTACGGTGGTGGGCACCTATGGATATACACCAATGGAACAGTTTGGCGGTCAGACTGAACCGGCGTCTGATCTATATGCTTTAGGGGCAACGCTCATTCATCTGCTGGCAGGCGTTCCACCCGCAGAACTGGTGCAGGCGGATCTACAGATTTCGTTTTGCGATCGCATCTCAACCACCCCACACCTTTCTGACTGGTTGACCCAGATGACCGCACCGGCACTCGCCGATCGCTTTTGTTCAGCCACCCAAGCACTCACAGCCCTCAGAACACCAACAAACCCTCCGATTCTAGAACCACCCCAATCGCGCATCCTGCTGCAGCCCTCCTCCGCTAGCTTGATAGTTTCAATTCCAGCCCTGATTACACTCAAAACAATGGCGTGGCTAGAGCTAACTTTATTGGGTGCCTTAATGGGGGGGACGCTCTTGGTACTGCTTCCTTTTGGGTTCCAAAGTCTGATCACGGCCTCCCGCTCCCTTGACTTTGCGACCATGGGAGCAAGTCTATTGCTATCTGTACTGGGCGGAATCATCGTTTCACTACTGCTGCTCACCTTGAAGCGCTTGCTTGGAGCAACTCAATTAACCTTCACGACAGATACAGTTACCGCACAGTACAGTCTCTGGGGTCTTCCCTATCGTCAGCGACGCTGCCGCCTTTCTCCAGGAACAAACTTGAAAGTACTGCCCTTTAGCTCCACAGATGCCACAGTCATCATCGTGCCCCTCTCAACAGAAGAAACTTCGAGTGATACTAATACGAAGCCATCGACGATACAACCCATAACTCTTGCGGAGAAGCTCTCCCTCGCAGAAGGTGAATGGTTAGCGCAAGAAATACAAAACTGGCGACGAGAACATCAGAGCAATGTTCAATCTCAATAAAAAAGCCGCAGGTTAACCTGCGGCTTTTCACTCAATCTAAAGAAGCACTACACCAGCCATTCCAGAAGGGCAGCTTCCTTCGTATTCGTATGCCGATGCGGCGTTTCACGAGTGAACTTCATGTGAATCGACCGATTCTGTTCACCGTCTGCGGCCACAGCCAAGATCGGATAATCAATCAGACCATCTTGGAAAGACATTTGATAACGGAAAGTACCATCAGGATTAAGTCGAATAGGTGTCCCGCCAATGGTGACCGTAGCATCAGGCTCAGTGGCACCGTAAACAATCAATTCAGCATCAGCCACCAACCAGAACTGGCGTGGACGAACGGGCGCAGCAGAAGCGGACCAAGCTCCCATACCAACACCAGACATGTTCATACCCATACCCATGCCAGAGGCCGTCGGCATTGCCCACATACCCACACCAGAAGGGAATACATAGGAGCTCAAGATATCTTCGTGGGACGGTGCAGGAGGCGCAACCGGAGCCTGCTGCATTGAACCGTACAGAGAACCTGCAACTCTCATTGCCTCAGCACTCTCAGCCATGCCGAAGATCTCTTCATAAATCGCGTTGCCGTTGCTCTGGGTCACAACCTTGCGGTCTGGTGGATTCAGCTCCGCAATCTGAGCGCCCCGCAGATCTTGATCCCAATCAACGGTGACGAACTGATCGTCCACCCAGTCAGAAGGATAGGTGGGCGGCACATGGACCGGCAGAGACCGAGCCAGCGTCAGCCACCGACCATCAGCACAGCGATAGCCAATTTCAGCGACATAGTCACGATCGCTCACCGGAATCGGCAGATACCACTCACGAGCGAGTTCATCACAGGGAAACTCTTGAACACTATGGGGAGCGCGAGTCGCAAGATCGATATCAGTCGAATCATACAAACGCAGGGCAAGCTGCTGCCCTCCCTGACTCCGCAGCTCCATTTTGTGCTCGTTGGGCACGTCCCAGTATGCATAAGCCCACTGAGGGTCGCGGGGCATCAGAACAACACGCGTTTCGCCGTAGCCTTCAGGCAAATCACCGATTCCTTCATCGACGGAAGCCAGAGATAAATCCTGGAGATCTTCCGATGACCCGAGATCAAACTTAGCCGCTTCAACTTTTTCCTGAGCAGGCATTTCAGCTTCGGATTGAGCATAGTGCCCCTGCAGAGCCGGTGATGACATCTGCTGAGCTTTCTGAATAGATTCCAGGAGCTGCTCCTTACGCATACGACTGTAGCGAGAAACACCATATTGACTCGCTACGCGCCGCAGTTGGCGAAGCGTCATTTGTTCTAGGGGCAAATTCTCTTGAGCCATAATCTCCTGAAACCTCTCTTCTCAAAACAGTTTTCGTTTCGCTCATCAAGCCTCAAGGCTCGGTGGGGATCGCTTATGTAACAAAATATGTCGTATTTAGCAGTTACTCGTCAAGAGCTATTGGCATTGACATTAAAGCGTTGCACGGAAAGTAGAGGGTTACGGGGATCATAAAGTCATGAAAACATGACTTTATGATCCCCGTCTTGATCCCCTTGTCAGTAACGGTGGACTGTTAGAGTGGAGTCTCAAAGAATTGCAGCAGGATAAGATTCGAGTTCACCGGAATGCTGGTTCCTATTACACGCGAAAAATTTGAGGAATTGATTCCAGTTGTTGCCACAGGCGCTCAGTACTCTTACTACTGGGGAAAGGGGCCCGATCTGCTGCGACGCTTTCTAATCTCGTTTTTAAGTTTGGTTGCCGTTTTCGCCATCGGCGGCTTCTTTGGTGGGGGGCTGCAACTCATCTTGGGTTTAGTTGCTGGCTTGTACTGGCTGTGGGCACCAGCCATGTGGGCAAGCCTACGCAACGGGAAATATCGCCGCCTAGGTTACAGCGGCTTTTGGCAAGGCCAAGTGTTAGATATTTTTGTTTCAGAAGAATTGATCGGCAAAGAGGAGACCGTGAATCAGCAGGGCGAGCTGGTCATTGTCGAGAACCGTGAGCGGCGAATCAACGTAGAGGTGGGGGATGAGAGTGGGTTTACCTTTCAGGTTCAGGCTCCCCTGAAGCGAACTCATAAATCCATCCGTCCGGGGGATGTGGCTGAAATGCTGATTCTTTCCAGCCGTCCTGATTTGAGCCAAGTCGAGAAGGTCTCAGATGCCTATCTACCGGACTCTGATCTTTGGGTAAGCGATTATCCTTGTCTGCGTCGTGACCTGTTTGTTGAGGTCAGTCGTCGTCTGGGCTATGAATAATTGGCGCGTTGATGGCTAGAGCTAGCCTGAAAATGCGGCCTCTAGATAGGTCGCCAGAGTCAGTGAATAATGCGCAACTTTGATGGTTTGCCCAAGAGCTAGCTCCTCAGGAAAGTTAGGCTCTCCCAATCTGCAGATCCTCTCCGCTTGAGCTGAAAGATGACGCAAGCGATCGGTCTGCACTTGAGAGGTCGTCTCTGTCGATGGTCTGCGTACACATCGCACCAGCGCGACATCGAACCGACAGGGTAGCTCGGCTAAATGGGGATGCTTTGCTAAAAAGGCTTGAGCTGTTTTCCAGAGCTTCATTTGTTTCGTTGGGGTAATGGCCAGCAAGCCATCTGCATCCCAATTGCCTCGGCTGCGGGTTTTGACCTCCACAAAGGCCAGCCACTCTTCTCCGGCTTCCCTGGGTTGGCGAGCGACAATATCGATCTCTCCCCAGCGGCTGTGCCACCCTTGGGCGACGAGCTGCCATCCTTGTTGCTGTAGCCATTGACCCACGAGCTGTTCGCCCAAATATCCAATGGTGAGCTGCTCTTTCTTTTTGTCGATAGACATTGATTTGGCTGAATTTGGCCAGTCTGGACTCAAACTCACCTTAGAGCATGCGCGTTGAAGAAGGATGCGTGACGGGGCCAGAGTCAGCTAGGATCAAAGGCGTAGGCCTGTATTAGGCACTTCATTAACGATCAGGATGAAGAATATGAATTTTTGGCACACATTCAGGCAAACGAAGTGGCTCCGGCAGATCGGAATGATCTGCTTCGGTTTGCTGCTGGTTTTGGGAATCATCACGAGACCTGTTGTGGCTGCTGACTACAACAAGGAAATTCTGCGAGATTATGATTTTGCCGATCAAGACTTAACCGGGGACAGCTTTACAAAGGCCGATCTCAAGGGCAGTAACTTTAGCGGTAGCGATCTGACCGGTGTTAGCTTTTTTGCAGCCAATCTTCAGGATGCTAATTTGAAGGGCGCAAACCTTTCTTTTGCCACCTTAGATAGCGCTCGGTTTGCTAAGGCAGATTTGACGAACGCTATTTTTGAAGGGGCGTTTGCCTACAGCGCTGAGTTTCGAGGGGCCGTCATTGACGGAGCAGACTTTACGGATGCAGGACTGTTGGGTGAGGCCCAGGATGTTTTATGTCAGGCAGCAAAGGGCACAAACCCGGTGACAGGGAGAGAGACACGCGACACGTTGGAATGCTATTAGGCTTACACCCGTCGAATCAGATGGGATGGGCTTGAGCTTGGGTTGCGATCGCAACTCCTATCCTTCCAGACAAGCCGATAGATCAATTGTTAGCGAAAAACCAGTTCAAAAGTGATCGCTCATCCAGGGGGACACTCCTGAAAAAAGGGTGCAGGCAGTAGCAAAAGTCTCTCTCCTCCCTGAGAGCCACCCCATCTGCTGCAGCTGCAGAGCCGTCATTAAACCAGAGTAGAGCGGCGCTAAACCCCTAACATCCATCTTTAAATCCCCACGCCCGCCACGGCTTACCTGTCCCTTACCACCCGAAACTTGGAGCGTGAAGAATCCTGTATTCGAGGGCAAAAGGTCGTCAACCACCTCTAAGTGCAACTCAGCCTCTACCCCCGTAGGGTAGCCCCGCAATTCCAATGCCTGAGCAACGTTGACAACACGAAGCAGCCAGCGTTCAAGGTGTTCAACACGGTAAATCTGCTCTTCCAGCAGCGACAAAAGCGGATTGACTGGGGAACCATACCAAAATAAGCGATCGGCTAATGAGCGATGATCCGCCACGAGCCTTAGAAATCGATGAGCTGCGGCTGCTGTTAATAGCACAAGATCTCTGACAATTAGACTGTAGGCCATTGGCTCAGATCTCTGCATCAGAATGACGTAGCCCTCCGGCGCAGAACGAGTCCCCAGCAGATAAGTATAAATCGGCTGATCTTTGTCATCTAGAATCGACGACCAAATGGCATCATTGCGCTCTAAGTTGCCATTGCTAGCCTGAGCCTGCTGGCGATAAAGATCAACCAGCAAAGCTGACTCAGGATTTTGGATGGGCATCAACGGCAATGTGTGATGGTCTCTAACAGCTTCCTGACTGCTGCAAAGACTGACCTGGTTGATGGGCAGGCTATAGCGACAAAAGCTACCTGCTTGCTCAAACCCCGCTCGACGATAAAGATGAGACGTAGAAGCATACAGAGACGCTAATGGCAGACCTTGTTCGTATAGTTCTTGGAGTGTATGCCGTAAAAGCGTTACCGCCGCGCCCTGCCCCCGACAATCTGGCACAGTTCCCACCGCCGCAATCCCCGTCATCGGCACAGCCTGTCCGCCATACCATTGCCCCATCGGATAAAGCCCCAGACCACCGACAACTCGCCCTGACTCTTGAATGACCCGAAAATTGGTCTGTCCCAACCGCTGAACATAGGTTTGCCAGTTCTCAAGGTCAGCATTGAAACATTGACTAATGATGCGACCTAACTCCAGCATCTGCTTAGCATTCTCAGGCAGTCCTACCTCGTAGACTTTATCTGTTCGAGATTCAACGTCAGGCTGTTGCATAACAATGGAATTGAGTATTTACCGTTTCATATCAGGGGGAGTAATTTTTGTCAGACTACATTCATGGCTACGATCTTGAAGAGCAGGCACGCTTGGTCGCTCAAGCAAACTACTGGCGAGAGCGTCTCATCCTGCGTGAAGTTGACTTTGCCGAGGGAGATGCCGTTCTGGAGCTGGGATGTGGCGTTGGAGCTGTGCTGGGGATTTTAGGACAGGCTTATCCCAGTCTAAGGCTGGCCGGGATTGATCTGCAGTCCACCCAAATTGACTATGCACGCAAGCACCTAGAGACTCTTGAACTAACAGCGGATTTACGCGTAGGTGATGCAAGCCAACTTCCTTGGGCTGAAAGCCAGTTTGATCAAGTCTGCACCACTTGGTTTTTAGAGCATTTACCTCAGCCAGAATTGGCCCTCAAAGAAGCGTATCGAGTCCTGCAACCTGGCGGCAGACTTTCCCTAACAGAGCCAGACTACATGAAGATCAGACCCTGGCCCGTCAACAGTGATTATGACTACTTAATTTCAAGCCTGTGTGATTTACTCATCCAATCTGGAGGTAGCCCAGCGATGGGGCCTCGTCTTGGCCCGCTGCTAGAATCTGCTGGGTTCAGTGAAGTGCGAAATCAGGCTTGGGGGTATCACTATTTTCAAACTACGGCGAATCAAGAGCTGAAAAAGTTTGTAGAGTACGTCGATGGTTGGCTAGCACCGACCGTCCCTCAAATTGCTCAGAAGCTAGGACGAGATCCACAACAGTTGGCGGCAGGACTAGACTTCTTGCGACAGCTACCACATCAACCAGACGGTGCCATAACCGCCACAATTTTTCGGGCCACAGGCCAGAAGCCTTTATAAAGCTGAGTTCTCAGCAGGACTAGGGCAAAATATCAACCGTTCTTAGGACTCGGTAAAGTCATGAACAGGTATCACCGGATTGACAGAAGCTCTACCCACTGACGATAATTGTTGTTTGTGAATAACGTCGCGTTTTTATAAACCTTTGGCTAACGTAGTTGTAATTGGCGCACAGTGGGGCGATGAGGGAAAAGGCAAGATCACCGATCTGCTCAGTCGCTCAGCAAATATGGTCGTTCGCTATCAAGGTGGGGTCAACGCTGGCCACACGGTAGTGGTCAAAGATCAGACCTTCAAGCTGCACCTCATCCCGTCAGGTATTCTTTACCCTGAAACAGAGTGCATTATTGGGTCAGGAACGGTGATTGACCCACAGGTTCTAATTCAGGAACTGGATACGCTCAAAGATCTGGGCATCTCCACGGAGAATCTGCTGATTTCAGAAGGGGCACATGTAACGATGCCCTATCACCGGATCATCGATGGCGCGGCAGAGAAAAAGCGAGGCGATCATAAGATCGGCACCACAGGGCGCGGTATTGGTCCCACCTACGCAGACAAATCAGAGCGCAATGGCATTCGAATTCTAGATCTGCTTGATTCAAAGGGGCTAGCGCAGCAGCTTGAGCGGGCGATTGAGAATAAAAATGTACTGCTCGAAAAACTGTATGAGCTGCCCCCCCTTGATCCAGAACAGGTAATTGAGGAGTATCGCGCCTATGCTGAGCGCCTGCGGCCCCACGTGGTTGATTGCTCACTCAAAATCTATGACGCAATTCAGAAGAAGCGCAATATTTTATTTGAAGGAGCACAGGGCACCCTTCTAGACCTCGACCACGGAACCTATCCCTACGTCACCTCTTCCAATCCGGTAGCGGGGGGGGCCTGTGTTGGAGCTGGCGTAGGCCCAACGATGATTGATCGCGTGATCGGAGTCGCGAAGGCTTATACAACCCGAGTGGGTGAAGGTCCATTCCCGACTGAACTCAAGGATGAAGTTGGGGAAATCTTGGGCGATCGCGGTGCTGAATTTGGAACGACGACCGGGCGACAGCGACGGTGCGGCTGGTTTGATGCTGTGATTGGTCGCTATGCGGTGCGCATCAATGGTCTAGACTGCTTAGCAATCACAAAGCTTGATGTTTTAGATGGCCTTGATGAGATCAAGGTCTGTGTCTCCTATGACATTGAGGGAGAGGCTTGTAATGACTTCCCGACCAACGCTCGCAAGTTTGCCCACTGTCGTCCGGTCTACAAGACGATGCCGGGGTGGAAGCAGTCCACTGAAGACTGCCGAAAGCTAGAGGATTTGCCTGCAGAGGCGCTGGACTATCTGAAGCTGCTGGCAGAGCTGATGGAGGTGCCGATTGCGATCGTGTCTCTAGGCGCAGCTCGTGATCAGACCATTATTGTTGAAGATCCGATTCACGGCCCTAAGCGAGCGCTATTGTATCCCCACAGCAATTTGAAGTCTGTTTAGGCATTCTCATAATCAATTTGCTCCCTATGATTGCGGGACATGTCCAATCGACTATTCCATTTCAGCGATGACAGTACGATTGAACTGTTTCGACCAAGATCTGTTCGTGTGTCGGTTGAACGTCCTAAAGGACTCGATCGGCTAAACGGCCCTTTGGTGTGGGCTATAGATGAATGGCACCAGCCGATGTACATATTTCCCAGGGAATGCCCGCGCATTCTTTTGTGGCGCAAAAAAAATACAACTGACAGAGATGCTGAAAAGTACTTCGGTTCCTCAACATTCAGGATGCTTGCCTATATCGAGAAGGGCTGGGAAGCAATGCTCAAAGAGGCGATAGTCTACCGATACGAGCTACCATGCCATACTTTTACCTCACTAGACGACGCTGGTATGTGGGTGAGCGATGAGACAGTTCATCCTATAGAAAAGCTTGCATATTCAGATCTTCCGAGGTGTTTACTGGAAGATGATGTTGAGCTTCGAGTTATTCCATCTTTAAGCGTTTTGAGAGATGCTTGGGATAGTAGTCTTCACGTAAGTGGTATCCGGCTAAGGAATGCAAACCAGCGGAGTTAGCGGCCAGTGACAGATGCCTCGACCAAACCAAAAGGTTCGACAAATGTGAGGAAGTCTCGGTCTGAGAGCAGCAGTAGCAGCTCATTCTCAATACAGAATGTGGCAATGATTACGTCTGCAGTTTTTCTGATAGTCATTTCTTTCGTCGAAGAGCGTCAGTGAGTCCATCACGAGGCCTGCATCTCTGGGGAGCGCGACTTTGGGTGATCGCTTATCATTGGTGTAAGCAGCTCCGGTCTGCTGTGTTGGCTTCTTCTATCTGTTGACAGCCCTTAGATTCTAATGCAACGGCAAAAACTTTTATCAATTGTCAAAGCCCATCAGCAACAGCTTCAAGAACTGGGTGTCAGGTCATTGGATCTGTTTGGGTCTGTTGCTCGTAATCAGGCCGGACCAGATAGTGATGCTGACTTTCTAGTGGAATTCTCTCAACCTGTAGGGCTGTTTGGTCTTTTTGAAGTTCAGCACTACTTGGAATCACTGCTTGGTTGCTCGGTTGATATTGGGACTGTCAAATCACTACGCAAGAATTTGCGAGAGCCTGTCTTGAAGGATATCGTGCGTGTCTTCTAGAAGTTGGTCGTTACGAGTACAAGATATTCTGAACGCGATAGATAGAATCCAGAAATCAACCTCTAGCATGACGTTTTCAGAATTTTCAGATAACAAAACTCTTATGAAGGCAGTCCTCTACGACTTTATTGTGATTGGTGAAGCCGCCCTAAATATTCCAGGAGAGGTGAAAGCGCAGAATCCTGCAATCCCCTGGCGGATCATGAGTGATATGAGAAATGTCATGGCTCATGAGTATTTCCGTGTGGAGCCAGAGATCGTCTGGGACACGATTCATAGTAATCTTCCTGGCTTAGTCAAACCATTGCAGCAACTCCTGTCGTGAGCGGTTCTCTTAGTGATAGAACTAGCTTGTTCGTAAAGTTACCATAGCCTTCCATGATTGATCTCAACAGCACGATTTAGGAGAAACCATATGCAACTGCATCTCTGCACCTGGCAAGAAGTTGAGCGTTATTTAGAAACATCCTCAGGCATTATTTTTCCCATTGGCTCTACTGAACAGCACGGCCCTACGGGACTAATCGGCACGGATGCTATTTGCGCGGAGGTGGTTGCAAAAGGGGTTGGCGAATCTACAGGGGCCATTGTAGGACCGACGATTAATGTAGGGATGGCGCTGCATCATGCGGCTTTCCCTGGCAGTATGAGCCTGCGGCCTTCTACATTGATTCAAGTCATTCAAGACTATTTGGTCGGTCTATCGCGCTCAGGATTTCGGCGATTTTTCTTCATTAATGGGCATGGGGGCAATGTTGCAACGCTGAAGGCTGCATTTTCTGAGACCTATGCAAGGCTGGCAGATCTGCAAATTCCTGGAGCCGATCAGGTGCACTGCAAGGTGAATAACTGGTATATGAATCGTGATGTGTACCAGCTTGCCAAAGAACTCTATGGCGATCGCGAAGGTTCCCACGCAACGCCCAGCGAGGTGGCGGTGACTCAGTTTGTTTATCCTGAGGCCATTAAGGATGCGCCGTTGAGTGCGGAGGTGGCGTCAGGTTTCCCGATTTACGGGGCAGCAGATTTTCGGCGTCACTATCCAGATGGGCGAATGGGGTCTGACCCTTCACTGGCGACGCCGGAGCATGGGCAGCAATTGTATGAGAAAGCAGTGGATGCGATCGCAACTGACTACCAAAAATTCCTAGCAGCTGACTGATGACTCGGCCAGTGCTTACCCTTCACCGCTACAGAAGCATCAACAACAGGGCAACAAGAACAAAAGCGCAGCACCACAGCAACAAAGGCGAAATATCTTGGGGCTGCGTTGGCGATAACGTGAGGGGCTTTTCCATCTCAATACAGGGAATCCAAGCTCCGTACATGAGAAATTTTGTTTTGCGAATGACTTGAAATCCCAGACTCTGGTAGAAGGCTACAGCCGTGATAGAGGAGGTCACCGAGAGCTTACGCCTGCGTCGCTCGATAGCTTGCCGCTCAAGGTAAGTCAGCAACTGTGTAGCAATACCTCGGCGCGTGTAATCAGGGTGAACATAGACTCCGCCAATTTCCCAAGTTGGCAGAAGTGCAGTACTGAAACCGACGAGATTCTGCTCATTTTCTGCCAAAAGAATTAGCTCAGAAAGCCCTCTAGCCCGCTGTTGGGAGAGAACAATGGCATCCAACTGACGGGGGCAATAGTCTTGGCGACAGAGCACCTGAATCGCCTGCCGCTGCAGCTCAAGAATCGGTTCTAGATCTTGGGGGCCCGCCAGACGAATCGTGAGAACCATAGAAACGAGTCGAGATAAAGAGGTCTATCTCTCTAAAGTTCCCTGTCCGGTAGCCATAACGTTAGGTACTGAAGGATAAATCTTCAGTACCTAAAATTAATTAATTAGCGAAGCGCGAGAGGCTGGGTCTTGCTCTTGCCCTCAGTCTCTGCAGCAACAGGCTGGGCAGACTCCTCTTTAGGGGAAGAAGCGGTGAAGGTGAAGCCCAACTTAGAAGCTTTTACAGCATTATCGGGTGCATGCTTAGGTGCAGAGGTAGCAGATAGATGGCGACAGCCAGCAGGTACAGTCTCAACGATATAGGCAGCACCACCAGGGCCACAGGTTACAAGTGTTCCAGCCTGAGCGCTGCTAGAGAGTCCCAAAACGGCAGCACCGATCACCGTGCTACCCAAAATGCATCCACTCACTAATGTTTTTGTAACGTTCATGGTCATCTACCCTGTTTGATTAAAATTAGCCTTCTAACTATAGAGAAGTTTCCTGTGACGGACCTTAGAATAGTATTAAATAATACAAAGCATTGTTTTTCTGTAACGGTAGATTTAATCGCTGGGCGTTGATGCGCAGATAGAAGCGTGGCGATAGCACAACCCTTGGAATCGCTATTTCTGGGATAAAGGGCTTTCAAGCTGAGGCTGCAGCGGCTGGTTCGCTTGAATCACGCAATCTGATAGCGGCCGCTGAAGGGCTGTCGTCTCAGAGCGAGACCACGAAATAACACGACTCCGAAGGGGAAGCTGGGATAGGCGATCAGCGTGTTGCGAGAGCCAAATGATCGGCACGTTGGGTAGGGGATGCTGATGCTCTTCTTGCGGTTGAACCTGAGCAAGGATTTCCAGCACACGCTGGGTTCCTTGGCAGAGGCCGGTGCCTGCCGTCCAGAGTTGGATGGGCATTTGCCGTTCAGCGTAGGTATAGAGCGAGGCTGCAGCAATGACAGCTTGTTCAAAATCATCTGGATGCCAGTCGGCGGCACTGTCGAGGCCAATAATGAGACCTTGCCCTCCCGTCGAGACTTCAAGCTCTCGGATTCTCAATTCATTGTGGCGGGCACTGCTACGCCAGTGAACCAGTCGCATCGGGTCTCCCCAACGGTAGGGCCGGAGAGAACGCGTAACGCCTTCATGACTCATCTGTAGATGGTGCGTTTGCTGGCTCTGCTCCTGCCCAACTTGATCGATTAAGGGACACTGGGTCAGGTTTAGCACAATGGGATAAACGATGGCTTTGGCTTTGACGAGACGCTGCCGTCGGCACCAAAACAAGCCAAGGGGTGCTGCAGTCCGCAAGTGGATAGACTGCCAGTGGTAAATGCCGCGATGCCGGGTTTCAACGCCGTAGCTCCAGGTCTGGGTTCCTAATGCCGGAATCGTAGCAATCGTTGCGGCTCGCTCAAGACCTAAACGCTCTTTGGAGTCTGCTGTATCGAGGAAGGTTCCTAATTCTGATGGAATTTGGTCTTGAACCTGCAGTAAAGATTTTTCGCTGGTGGTGGTGTTATGGAAGGTTAACCCCAGGCGCAGCGTATTCCCAGCATTGACAGGGTAGAGGGTCTGTCGTTCGATTGTGATGCCCTGAAGTGTTCGAGGCGGGAGGAGCGTTGCGATCGCGAGTAAAGCCAGCCCCAGCCCACTCAAAACATATAGCCAACCCGCCAGAGTATTAGAAGCCGCCAGCAGAAAAAAGAGCGTCAGCCCCAGCAACACCCATCCGGCATAGGCGGGTGTAACCCAGTGCGTTTCTAGCCAGTCATTAATTCGCCGAGTCAAGCGCATGGAATCCACAGAGCTACTGCTCTAGATCATGCCCAGATACTCCATCCGATAGCGCAACAGAGCGAATCGAAAAGTCCAGCAACTGCATTGGATGCAAAATGGGAACCTCTTGTTGCTGCAGCGCGAGATGCTTGCGGAGCTGCATATTACAGCCCACATTGGCCGACGCAATCACCGTCGCCTTTGTGTTGCAGAGATTACGAACCTTTTGTCGCCCCAATTCATCCCCAACCTCCGGCTGCAGGATGTTGTAGATACCCGCGCTACCGCAGCACAGCGCCGCATCGGCAGGCTCCCGCAGCTCTAATCCAGGAATTTGCTTCAATAACCGGCGGGGCTGCTCCTGGATTTTTTGGCCGTGGAGCATATGGCAGGCATCTTGGTAAACCACCGACAGCGGCTCTGCCTGCAGCGGCGACAGCGGCGTGGTCAACCCCACTGAATCGAGGAATTCTTGAACGTCCTGTACTTGGTTTGCGAAAGCTTGGGCGCGCTCACAATAGTCTGCATCCTCTGCCAGAATCTGACCATACTCCTTCAGGGTATGGCCACAGCCAGAGGCGTTAATCAAGACGGCATCAAGCTTCTCGTTGGCAAAGGCATCCATCATTTGGCGAGCCAGATCCTGCGCCTGTTCTTCTTGGCCTTGATGCTGAGACAGCGCCCCACAGCAGCCCTGGCTCTTAGGAATAATCACTTCACAGCCGTTGGCCGTCAGCACCCGAATCGTCGCCGCATTCACCTCCGGCAAGAACACCCGCTGCACACAGCCCAAAATCATGCCCACACGATACCGCGTCTCTCCCTGAGCCGGAATCACCTCAGGCCAAGGATCAGTGAAGGCGTCCGCCGTTACCTCAGGGGCCAGAGACTCCATTGCCACCAAAGGCTGAGGCAGCAGTTTTTCAAGCAGATCAGATCGCCGAAGCAAAGACTGCAGACCTGTGCGCTGGTAGAGCGCCAGTGGCCCGAGCAGCCAACGCAGTCGACGTGGGTAGGGAAAGGTCGAGAACAATAACTGTCGGAAAAGCTTTTCCACCCAGGGTCGAGGATGATTGCGTTCAATTTGAGAGCGAGTCGCAGCAATCAATTCGCCGTAATCCACTCCGGCAGGGCAAGCCGTCGCGCAGGCCAAACAACCGAGGCAGGAGTCAAAATGCTCCACGGTAGAGGGCGATAGGGGAATCTCGCCTTGATTGAGTTCATTCATCAAATAGATCCGCCCGCGCGGCGAATCTGTCTCTTTCCCCAAAACGCGGTAGCTGGGGCAGGTTGCTAGGCAAAAACCACAATGGACACAGGCATCAATTACTTTCTGGTCGGGCGGATTTTTGAAGTCTAGAGCCGGTGAAGCGTTAGGCGTTGTTTTCTCAGCGGCTGGCATTAGAGTCCCTTAACGAAACGACCCGGATTCAAAAGGGCCTGTGGATCAAACTGTTCTTTAATTTTACGCATAGATGCGAAGGCATTTCCGGTGTAACCCCACATCTCAATCTGCTCCTTCAGTGGGCGGGGGGCTTCTAAGACTGTTAAGAAACCTTGGGACTGCTGACATTGCGATCGCAACTCCTCCACCAACACTGGCAACACCTCCCCCTCTAGGCGAATAATCCCCAAACCGCTTCCGGCATGAAACTGGCCCTGCAGCACTACATTCTGCTTTTGAGCCAGACGCTCCATCTGCTGCAGAACGGAAACGCTGTTAGAGGGCAACACGCCTACCTTACAAATAACGGCGTTGTCAGACCAAAGCTGCGCCTGCAGATGCTGCCAAAAATCAGCCTCCGGTTCCGCCTCCAACATCAGTGGCGTCAGCGAAGCATGTTGAGATATCTGCTCACATTGAGCCGTGACGCCTTCAGCAATTCCCTGAAAACGCACTGCCAAAGCTAGTTCAGCCTTGCGAAGGTCTACGAGCGGCTTTCGGTCATCGCAAGCGGCCAAAAACTGGGCTGATAACACTTCAACAGCCGTCGGCGTCAACGTGCTGTCGATCAGAGCCTGAGTCAGTTGACGAATATCAGTCCCGTCACCGCAGAAAATTACCGTTTGACTCGTCTCCGGCAGTGGGTAGAGCCTGAGCGTCACCTGGGTCATAATTCCCAACGTGCCAAAGGAACCGGTGAACAGCTTCATCAAATCGTATCCAGCTACATTTTTGACAACGCGGCCTCCCGCTTTAGCAAGCTCACCGTCAGCCCGGACAAAGGTTACCCCAAGCACCATATCTCGCACCCCGCCATACCGATGACGGAGGACACCAGAATCCTGAGTGGCAATGATGCCGCCAATCGTCGCGTGGTCTGCATAGGCTGGATCTAGAGCCAGAAACTGCTTCTCAGCCGCCAAGATATTTTGCAGCGCTGCCAGCGGGACACCCGCTTCGACCGTCACAGTTAGATCCCCTGCAGCATGGTCAATAATGCGGTTCAGCCACTGGGTACTAATCACAATGTCAATATCTGCAGCCAGTTGCCCCCAGCTCAGCTTCGTGCGATGCCCACAGATCAGCAAACGCCACTTTTCTCGGTGTGCGCGAGTGACCACTGCTGCCAGCTCTGTCTGACTTCGAGGATAAACAACCACTGGCTCTGAAGCCGCAGCTGCAGGAACTTGCAGAGCATCTTGAATTTGGATGCGCTTGGCACTATTGAGTTTAGAGAGCGGCACAACATGCTCAGCTCCAACGATAGAGCTAAGGATAGAGATCATTTCAGAAGCAGATAATGTCACGGGGGACTCGTGAATGGCCGCACCCACATTAAAGCATCGTTATTGATCGCGCAGATGTCCAAAACAGCCCAGCCATCGAAAACTATCGCTGAGCACAAAAGTTTTTATCCTTTGGTAAAGTTACTCAAGCTTCAAGGCCAACGCAGATTAAATAGGAAGCGCCAGGATCTTGGTTTGCCTGGGCTTAGTGGTCCAAACAGGATCAGGAACATAGAGGAGACTAATTGTCAGGCGAAGAGCCAAATAAAGAGCAGGAGCGAAATCTGTCTATGCAATCCTTTACACCGTAAACACGTTGTCCTATGCGATTCAAGCTTAGATATTTCTGAACAGGATAATGTAACGTTCAAAATCACCGGGTCGCGACAAGTGATTTTTCGTTTAAAAACGCCTAGCTTCGCGACTCCGGTGCATTTTTTGTTATGCCGCAGTCTTGCGCGACGCGACGGTTGGCCAACTACTCTGACATGTCGGCGAACATCTTTCCGGCTGCTGTTTGAATCTCGTCAGGCGACATTTCACGGAGCTGAGTTGCGATTCCCCATTCGTGGCCGAATGGGTCACGGACACGCCCAAATCGTTCACCCCAAAACATATCGGCGGGTTCCATTAAAACTGTCGAACCGTTATCTTTCATAGTTTCGATCATCGCATCACAGTCATCGACGTAAAGATGAATCGCGACACTTGTAGCGGCAAGACTTGCTGGGCTTGGCGTGCCTCCATGTTCCGGGAGTTCTTCGCTCAGGAAGAATCGAGCGTTGCCAACACGGTATTCGCAGTGCATCACACGCCCGTCTGGCATACTGAGCAGAACGTATGGTGCAACACCAAAAACGTTGGTGTAGAACGCGACTGCCGTCGTTGCGTCAGTGATGCTGAGATATGGGATAAACGCGCAAGTCTGGAGTGAAGGCATATGGCAGGTGACGATCGAGTTATCGGACGTGGGTTTGGCATGGCGGCATAACTATACTTAGTGTGCAGAATACTCGCTAAGATGCAAGCCTCAGATGAGGTAAGAAGCCCTGAACACTCTAGATGCAGATAGACTAACACTCTCAATACTCAGTCTTAGTCAAAGCAATGTTCCGCGATAGAAACCTAACCCGATCAGTCAAAAAAGCTTGCGCGAAAAGAGAGCAGAACCGATCGTCACCCGATATCTTCGTAGACTTAGGCTGCATATTTTCGTTATATCCAGCGGTTTGGAGTTTTATCAATCACATAGGATTAGTTTTCCTACGTCACCAACAGCGGTTAAGACCAGAACTTCACCTGTCAACGTTAGAACTGAGGTTATCTGGTGAACTATAGAGGCAAATCGTACGTCGTTAGTGGGTACATCAACGAGAACCAGCACCGTTAGCTATCAAGTCAAGATTTATGGGGTTCAAGATCATGGGGTTCAATTTCAAGAAAATTTTGGTGTCCATTTCCGCCGCCGCGCTGCTATTGAATGTAGCCACACCTAGCCGCGCCGATTCGCCAATTACATCCACTAACTTTTCTGAGGCTTACCAAAGCTACGACATCGTTAAGAGAGCAAAGGAAACAGGAACGCTCGATCTCGAGATGGCCGAGTATCTCTCATCGCCGTCCACGCCCATTGATATCAAAGCAGCCCTAATTAATGCTTTGTCGTGGAATATTGAAGGCAAGCGCAATGCGATGCAATACCGTCAATACCTTGGCTTGACCTACAACCAGCCAATGGAGGAGTTGCGCCTAGATCAGCTCAGCGACGATGAGCTATTCTCTCTGGGCTATCTGACTGTTATGGATGATTACTTCAAGCCCGAAAAGGCTCAGCCTTACTTAGAAGCCGCTCAGCAGCGTAAACCCAAGAGCTACACGGTAGCCATGGTTAATGCTCTAACTCAGGCACAAGCTGCACTCGACTCTGACCGGTGCCAGGTATGGAGGGTCACAGAGAAAGTTGTAAATAACTCAACCTTGGATCAAGATCTCAAACCTGCTGCCCAAAAAATCATCCTCGACTACATGAGGGTCTACGAAGAAAGCTGTCGCTGAGGAATTTGCAGATTTGCAATAGTCTTCAACCGATCTACCTCTACAGGCGGAAACCCTGTGGACGACCGAAAGGTGCGAACGGCATTAGCCGTCTTCAACCACCCCTCACTCAGCCAGCCACATTTGGGCTGTTCGGGGTGGGATCAACAGAGAAAAGCGATCTCCTGAAACCGTCATCTCGTAACGATGAATCAAGTCTCGATACTGACCGGGATTTTTAAGCCCCCAGGTATTGAAGTCTGCCCATTGGTTCGAGCCACTTTTGTTGATAGCCACAATTCCTTGGTCTCCCCGCCGGAAAACCAGCAGCACGTCGTTCTCATATAGAATCGCCATCGGCTGTCCCTCCACCGCATTGTGAAACTCAATCATGGCGGTGATATCAGGACGCTTGTAGAGATCTAGCCAGCGATCATAGTCTTGCTCATGATGAGATTCATTGTGATCAGAATAGATCAGCGGCACCCCACCATCGCGCCCCAGAATATAGGCGTGGGCCAGATGTTCATCCTGACGCTCCAGCAGCCAAAAACGAAAGCCATCGTTGTGAGGGATATCATGATTGACAACAAAAGTGACCGCTCGATTCCAGGGTAGAGAATTATCCTGATGCTGAGGCTGGGCCAAGGTTCGCAGCGAACCGCCAAAGCTGAAAGCTTCCCGAATCGTCTGGAATAAGGGAAAGTCATAGGCTGACATCCAGGTTTCTCGCAGGAACGGATCGAGGAAGGTATCTTCGTCGTGGTCACTGCCGGTTAAAACCTCACCAAACCAAAACCGCTTCTTGAACTTGGGATCATCAGCAAGGTTATCAATCATGCGCTCTGTAATGTGCTTGATGGCATCAATCCTAAAGCCATCAAACCCCATCTCTATTAAGGCATCCACCATATTGTGCTGCTGCTGAAGTACCCAGTCAGAATCCTTAAGATCTGGCAGTCCCGATAGGTTTTGATATTGGACAGCACCTCGGTCTGACCATTCATCTCCTTCAATCTCACCCGCATCGTTGAAGTTAAACCACGAAAACAATTTTTCGCTGAGGTCACCATAGAGTCGATTCTCTTCGTACAGGTCAGGGTGCTTCTTGTAGCGTTCTAGCTCTGCCGTCCCCGGAAAGTCAAAGTGATCGGTCCGATCTTCATTCGCCATGTGGTTAATAACCAGATCGGCGTACACCTGCAGTTGCGGCGTTCCACCGTGGCAAGCAGCAATTAGCTGTTCCAGTTCCTTCTTACCCCCGAGATGGGACAGCAAAACCCGATAATCCTTAGGTTGATAGCGTTGCCACCACTGATCTCCGTTTGGCTCTGAGTACAGCGGTGGTGGAATCAGGACGGCTCCATATCCTGCATCCCGAATAGACTCAAGGTTGTTGATGATGTCGGTGTACTGCCAATTAAAGGCATGAAGGGTCACATTACGCACGGTGGGTCTTTTCCTGGATGGTCAGTAAATCGGGATGAGCTTAAAGATAAAGATATTATCCTGAAGTTTTGAATATTTTGAAGTATCTAATGTGAAGATCTGTACATTAGGAATGCATTGAAATAGCAATAAGCGATATCCATGGGATAGCTCTAGCAATAAGACCTCTTGTACGAACCCACACCTGTGCACTATCCCTCAGAGTTTGGGGCCAATGCAGAAAGATTTCTCTTGATATAGCAACACCACCGCAATCGGAATGGCAGGAGAATCAGAACAAACGCCAAGGTTCTGCGGATCCAAGCGAAAGCCTGACTCACAGGGTGTTTAGCAGTTTGGTATCGGGTGTAGAGGCTGGGAACGGGCCTAAATTGTGATATGTTTGCGATATCGGGGGATAATCATGTTGCGACTTAAAACGTAAGCGTAGCTAGATGATCAATTAACGATGAGACAACCCATAGTCTGGCTAAACTAACCGCTTCAAAAGTTATAGCTGCTACCAGTTTTAATTTGTTTTCACAATACAGTTAAAGACTCTGCACGCCGAGGGAGACGTTTAGTGGCGACCGAAGTAGATCTGGAAGGACAGTCCGGTAATAACAAACCTTCTCATGAACGCAAGTCAACTCTTCAAACTGAATCTCAATCTAAGAAGTTGAATAAACGCAAGGCTGTGGGTTTCCCGCTTTTGATTTTGGGGGCACTTACGGTTGCGATCGCACTTATTGCTCTTTGGCGCAGGCCCAACACTAGTCCAGTTACGAGCGCTCCGGTCAAAAGTCCAGATAGCGCGGTCAATCCCATTCCGCCATTGACGGGACCGGCCAATATTGAGGTTTTAGGAGACACCTTCCTGGGCTACAGCACGCTTTGGGATCAAGACTTCCAGCAAAGCCTAAAAGAAGCCGATATCACGATTGAGTACGCCGATGAACTCGATCAAGAGGTGCGATCGCAAAAGCTGTCGTCCGGTGAAGCTGACTTTATGGTCACCACCATCAACCAGATGTTTGAGACCCCCAGCGAGGGCAAAATCGTCGCCATGTGGGATTGGACCCACGGAGCAGACCGCTTGGTTCTCAATAATAAACTGCTGCCCCAGGTTACCAGCGTCCGAGACTTGAATGTGGCGGCCAATCAGGCTGCTGAAAGCGGTGAACTGCTTTCGATTGTTTTTGCGGGCAGCACGCCCAGCGAATACCTCAGCCTCCTATTAGCCGACACCTCCCCAAACTTCTCTCTCGAGAAATTCAATATTGTTCGCGTGGATGACTCCTCGACCGCTTGGCAGCGTTTTCAAAATCCACAGCCTGGGGAAACAATTGCTGCCGGTATCTTTTGGGAACCCTATGTCACCCAGTCGACCCGTAGCGGGTATATTGCCTCCCTCTCTTCTGCAGATGTCCAGCGTTCAATTGTAGATGTGGTGGTTGCGTCGCCTCAAGTACTGCAGGAGAATCCCAGCAAGGTTCAGGCTTTTGTCAAAGCCTACTATGAGCACATGGCTAGAAGTACGGTGGATAAAACCCCACTGCGGCAACAGTTTGAGGAGCTGGGGGAATTAACCCCGCCCGAAGCACTTAATTTTTTGCAAGGCGTTTATTTTTTCGATGCCAACTGTGCGAACTACTGGATCAACGGAGCCGATCAGCTTCTAGAGCAACGTCTCAGCTATACGGCTCGGGTGCTGTACGGAAGCGGCCGCATTCCTAAGCCAACAGGTGACCTTGCACAGTTCTATGATGGGCGTTTTGTTGCCAACACCGCCAGCTCTAGCGCGGCTGATAGCTGCCCAGATGTCACAATCACTGCGGCCATGTCGGAGTCGTCAGTGGCCTCCCAGATTGACACAAAGGGGACCACTGCAACCATTGCCGTCAGCCTCAAAGAAACATCGGCCCAGTTAGACGCGGATGCCGCCTTTGCTTTGGATCGAGTCCTCAGTACCGCCATTGAGGGAGACACCCTGCGGATCAACGCCACCTTTAAGAAAGAGAATGCCTTACCTTTTGTTCAAAGTAGAGTGAGCGCTGTGGAGGATTATGTGACAACGAAGCTTCCTACCGCTCGAGTTCACACGACCCTTATTCCAGGACAGTCTGGGCGTCCTAGCATCCAAGTTTCGATCGATAATAGTTAGGGGCGTTACGCTGAAGTAGCGTTGGCAACAGAACAAAGGTGATCTAAATGCGCGGTTTCTTCTCACTGATGTTGATAGTCATCATGGGGCTCACGAGTGCGCCTGCATTGGCGATTTCTAGCTCACCAGGAGGGGCCGAGTTGTTTGAAGTTCACTGCGTAGGCTGCCATCCTCAAGGGAAAAACATCATTCGACGGGGTAAGACGCTGCGGAAAAAGGCGCTGCAAAAAAATAAAGTGGATAGCTTGGATGCGATCGCAACTCTAGTCACCAACGGCAAGGGCAATATGTCCGCCTACGCCGATAAACTGAGCGCACCAGAGATAGAAACGGTCTCAGCCTATGTTCTTGAGCAGGCTGAGCAGGGCTGGCATTAAACTTGCTGTCTTCCTAATGGGCATGCGATGATCTGAAACCTGCCGATGTTTCAAGATCAAAGGACATTATCTTGCCAACTCTGGGAGTCAATATTGACCACGTCGCCACGATCCGTCAGGCCCGTCGAACGGTCGAACCCGATCCCGTTGCCGCCGCTGTCTTAGCTGAGCTGGCCGGAGCAGACGGCATTACCGTGCATCTGAGAGAAGATCGCCGCCATATTCAAGATCGAGACGTGCGCCTGCTCCGGGAAACGGTTCGCACGCACCTAAACCTAGAGATGGCTGCCACGGAAGAGATGGTGGGTATCGCCCTCGATATTCAGCCTGACTACGTGACCCTTGTGCCCGAAAAACGAGAAGAAGTGACCACAGAAGGCGGCTTAGATATCGTCGGCCAGCAGGCTTATCTCACGGAGGCCGTCGGAAAACTGCAGGCCGCTCAAATTCCAGTCAGCCTCTTTATTGATGCCGACACCGCTCAAATTGAGGCATCAGCGGCGGTGGGGGCAAAATTTATTGAGATCCACACCGGCTCCTACGCTGAAGCCAAGGGAGAAGCAGCCCAAGCCAAAGAATTAGAGATCTTATCCCAGGGCTGCCAGCAAGCGATTGCGCTAGGATTGCGGGTGAATGCCGGTCACGGTTTGACCTACTGGAATACCTACCCCGTTGCATGCCTCGAAGGGATGGAAGAACTCAACATCGGCCACACCATCATCAGTCGGTCGGTCCTTGTGGGGCTGGAGCGGGCTGTTCGAGAAATGAAACTTGCGATCGCAGGTCAGCTTTAAACCCTCTAATACTTTGCACCGAAAGACCCACACCTATGAGTAAAATCACAGCTATTTCTGGCCCCGGCATCCCGTTACAGGGCAACGACATTGATACAGATCGGATTATCCCGGCTCGATTCCTGCGCTGCGTTACCTTTGATGGCCTTGGTGAACAGGTCTTTGCCGATGACCGCAAGCAGGCTCAGGGACAGCACCCCTTTGATCAGCCTCAGTATCAGGACGCCAAGATACTGGTCGTCAACGGCAACTTCGGCTGCGGTTCTTCGCGGGAACATGCCCCCCAGGCGATCGCAAAGTGGGGAATCGAAGCGATTGTGGGCGAGAGTTTCGCAGAAATTTTCTTCGGCAACTGTCTGGCAATGGGCGTTCCCTGCGTCACTGCCGATGCCGAAACGATAGGTCAGCTTCAAGAGCGCTTGGCGCAGGATCCGACCGCTGTAATGGAGGTCAATCTCGAAACACTCCAGGTCAAATGTGGCGATCTTGTCGCCCCCGTGAGCGTGGGCGACGGCCCTCGACAAATGCTGCGCTCCGGCACCTGGGATGCCTGTGGTCAACTCGTCGCGCAGGCCGACAATATTAAAGAGACCGCAACCCAACTCCCCTACCTTAGCTGGGCCAGCTAAACCTCCCACCCCGACAAAGCCAACAATATTGAAGGCCATTTGAGAACCGTTACACAAACGGTAACTCAGGCCGTTGCAGCCTAACGCTAAGCCATAATGGCTGCATCAGCATTAGATCTTGGTATTGCTATGGCTTCATCTCAATTAACCAAGCGGCCCGCCGTACTTTTGATGGCTCCGCTGCTCACCAGCATGATGCTCGTCAGTTGTTCGGCGGCTCCCGGTGACTACGGTGCGTCATCGGCCCCCGAAACTGATTCGACCTCTGAATCCCTAGTGGCCCAAGGGGATGGCGCACCCGCAGAAGCCCCACAGGATTTGAGCGGCAGCAAAGCAGAAGGAACCCCGCGCAAGCAACCCCAGCTCATTAAGACAGCAGAGATGGTCCTGCAAGTTGAGACGGTAGAAAGCGCGGTCAAATCTGTTTCTAAGGTCGTGAAAGAACAGCAGGGGGATATTCTCGGATTACAGGATGAAGTGCCCGCGAATCCCTCTCAGCGCCAAACGGCGTCGATGGAGTTGCGTATTCCCCAAGCCAAACTTGATACAACACTGGATCGCCTGACTCAGCTCGGGGAAGTCCAGAGTCGTTCCATTCAGGCACAGGATGTCTCTAATCAGCTCGTTGATTTTCAGGCGCGCCTACGAAACTTGCGTAAATCTGAAGAGCAGGTTCTAAAAATCCTCGACCGCTCAGGGTCGGTGGCCGACGTGCTCAAGGTCACTCAAGAACTCAGCAATATTCGAGCTTCAATTGAGCAGATTGATGCTCAACTACAGCGGCTGCAAAATCAGGTGGCTTACTCGACGGTGCGCCTGACCCTGAAAGATGCGATCGCATCTTCCAATCGTCAGCCCGTAATCGGCGACAGCCTAAAGGATTCGTGGGCCCATTCCACGCGAGCCATGCGGGAACTCACCGTGGGACTCCTCTCTCTTGGGGTTTGGCTGCTTGCCTTCAGCCCCTATTTCATCGGTCTCTTTTTGCTGGGTTTTGCCGGAAAGCACCTGCTTTTCCGCCGGTCCTCTCCGCCTGCAGTTCATCCAACGTCTCCACCAGCAGACAGCTAAACTTTAGATCGAACGACGCGACAGGCTCAGTAGACTAATAACAAGGGCTAACCCTGCAGCCACATAGAAAACATCGGCTCCGATATTCCGCCAGAGCGGACCAAAAACAGCCGGAGACACAAACTGACCAAAGGATGAAATTCCCGTGCCAATTGCCAGCATCCCAGTGCGTTGGGCCTGGGGCGTCAAATCTGCAATTGCGCTGTAAAGATTCGGCATTACAAATCCAAACCCGATCCCGAACGGAAGAGCCGCCAAAACAATGATCGGCGGCTCCTGTAGATTCGGAATCAAGGTCAAAGAACCTGCCATCAACAGAAAGCCCACCGCAATGGCCGCATTCGCTCCAATCCGTTTGGCAAGCTGACTGGCCCCCCAAGCCGAAACCACAGCCGCTCCAATGGCCCGAGCGGCCAAAACGCCACCATTCACGATCGGACTGGCACCAATTTCCGTTTTCAGATAAATCGGCGCATACACCACCACCACGTAAAAAAGAGCCGAGGTTAACGCTAAACCCAGCAGCAGCACCTGAATGCGGGACTGCCGTAAATATTGACCAATCCCGTCCGCCTGACTAAGATCAACCGCCGGCGAGGCGCTCTCAGGCTGTCTGCGCACGACTAAAAATGCAGCGAGGGCCACAGGTAAACCAATGACGTAGAGATAAAAGGCGTACTGCCATCGAACGTTCCCAACCCAGCCCCCCAATACCGGGAAAATGACGGTTGCGGTCGCTAAGGCGCTGGTCACATAGCCCATCATTTGCGATCTCGCCTCACCGTCATAGAGATCGCTGAGAATACCAATACTAACCGCCGCAATCCCGCCGCTGGAGGCCCCGACTAGACCACGGGAGAGCATCATCATGCCGTAGCTATTGGCAAAGGCCCCAGAAATCCCAAACAGGGCATAACCCACCAAAGACAAGACCAAAACCCTGAGCTTACCGATGCGACCGGCCAAGAGACCCAATAGAGGCGTCGCTAAAGCGGTTGTGAGCGTGTGTGTACTCACCAACAGCCCCGACCATTCTGGATCAAACCCAAGCTGATCAACTAGCTCAGGAAAGACCGGCGCCACAATCGACCCGACCGCACTGCTCAGACAACCGGCCGCGAGCAATACACCCAACAGGGCAAATCGCTGAGGCAGCTTCGGGAACCGTCGAGTTTTTGGCATTAGCGGAGGCCGAGCAGAAGTCAGTTTAGTCACAAATGACAAAGATGATACAGAAAATAGGGTCGCTTTCAGCATTGAGACAAGATGCTGTTGCGACTATACCTTAATAGAGCTAGGACGCAATACAATACGCCCAGACAGAAGATTTGAACAAGTCAGAAGCCTCAAGCCTGTTTTTTCAGCTTAGAAACCTGACGTTCATTCCCCCTTACAAAAAGCAATGAACAACACCCATTAGTACTATTGTTGATTGAGAATCCTGTCTCGCTCTATATCTCAGTGACGGTTCAGAAATTGCCCCACAAAGTATAGATGGTGCAGGTGAATCCGCTATGGTGACTATTCAGGGATAGGCACAGTCAAAAGTGGAGTCTATGGAACTAGCAACAACTCTACAGGGACAGACGGTTCAAAATCGTGTTCGTGAGGTGGGGATTAACCCTGATCACTGGTACCCCGTTGCTTGGGCCGATCAGCTTCAGCCTGGAACTGTTCAACCCGTGCAAATTTGGCAACAGGCAATCGCCCTGTATCGAGACCAGCAGGGCAATCTCAACGCATTGGAAGATGCCTGCCCCCACAAAGGTATCGCTCTCCATCAAGGTAAGGTTGAAGGCCCACATCTTGCCTGTCCCTACCATGGCTGGCAGTTCAATAGTGAAGGTGAGTGCGTCCATATCCCCTATTTCCCGCCTGAGCAAAAGCTTCCCTGTGCTAAAGCTCGCAGCTATCCGGTGCAAGAACAGTACGGCATTGTCTGGGTTTTTCCGGGCAATCGGGATTTGGCAGATCAGACCACTCTGCCAGAGGTTCCAGAGTACGGCAATCCTGAATTCTTTATGGTGCGGATTCCAGGGCATTTTCAGGCCCACTTCTCCATCTGTAATGAAAATACGATGGATGTTTTCCACGGCTATCTCCATCAGGAACTGCAGGGCTGGTTTGATCCGGTTTTACTGAGTCTTAAACAGACAGAGAATACGGTTAAAGCCGACTATCAGGTTTCCTATGCCGGCATCATGACCAAGTTCTTGGGCCTCAGTAAAGAGAATGAAGGCGTCACGACCCGCGTGGTTTCTGTTCACTATCGATATCCGCACTACCACAGCACCATGGAAGGCGTCTCTTCGCTGCATCTAATGCGCTCTCCCGTGGGCCCCACCGAAACCCGGTCCTTCTCTTTAATGTTTTTGAAGCTGCCGATACCAAGCTGGCTGCTGCGCCGTGCCTCTCAGTTAGGGTTAGAGAAGCTTATTCTCGACAAACTTTTTATGAAGTTCCTGCTTCAGGATGTTGAGATGATGGAAAGTGAGCAGCGGACCTATTCAGCGAATCCAGATCGGCAGTATGTTGAAGTTAATCCTGCAATTCTGGCTCTGCAGCGCGTTATTGTGGGGCAATATGTTAAGTTTATGCAACAATCTAGAGAGTCTGACAGTCAAAATAATGGAAATCAGATAACACCCCTCCCCGTCGCTGACAGGGTTGCTGCGAAGTAACTCAAGTGTTCGGCGAGTACGTAGAGAGTGAACATGAGCCAGTCGGCGACATCAGGAACAGGTGAGAGGAGCGAATTGTGGACGTTGTAGAGCAGTACATGCAGGCTATTTACAAAAATGGCCTTTATCCAGACCGACATATTTGCCATCAGAAGCAGGGCAACTGGGTCGAGATTGAAGAGTATGACAGCGGTAAACGCCACAAGGCTTTGTCATTTTGCTCTAACGATGTGCTGGGCCTTGTACAGTCCGAGGCCGTAAGACAGGCTGCGATTGATGCCATTCACCAGTACGGAACATCTAATAGTTCTTGCTCTGCCCTTAGTGGTCGTATTGATTTGCACCGACAGCTAGAGCAAGAAATCGGTGCATTCAAGCACCTAAAGCACACCCACCTCTTTCTCAATGCTTGGATGGCGCTGCAGGCGTTAATGGATGCCTTTTGCCATTTAGCCATTCCAGTTCCTGGTTTTCAGAACAACCGCGAGACGTTGATTTTAACGGACATCCTCAACCACGGATGCATTATCTCAGCCATTGCCAATGCAGGGAATCGGTCTGGGAAAATGTTTAGCCATAGCCCTAATGTTCGGGTCAAGGCTTACCGTCACTGCGACATGAACGATCTGGCCCGCAAGGTGCGTCGCTATGCAAAACCAGAGGACCGCATTCTAGTTATTTCAGATGCGGTTTTCTCTATGGATGGAGATATCGCACCCCTACCGGATATGCTCGATATTTTTGAGGATTATCCCGGTAGCGTGATTGTGATGGATGAGGCCCACGCCAGTGGTGCTATTGGTTCCAACGGTGGTGGCATCTATGACCACTTTGGGATTACGACACAGCAGGTGGTTGACCGGGGCATGGTTCCGGTGATCATGACCACGTTTTCTAAGTTTGCGGCTTCTGCGGGGGCCGCCATCAGCAGCAACTCCAAAGAGTTAACAGATCTGCTAGAGACGTCGCCAACGTCCATTGGCACAATTTCACTACCGCCCCCGACGACTGCCGCAGCCCTCGAGAGCATTCGTCAGGTGCGCCAAAACCCTGGGCTTGTGGAAACGCTGCAGTCCAATGCTCGATACTTGCGATCGCGTCTCATCGAACACGACTTTCTAGTCATGGGCGAAACCAACGTCTGTCCAGTGCTGCTGCCGGAAGAGATCAATCCGAAAGAGTTTGGCGTCCGAATGCTTTCCGAGCACGGCATTTGGATCTCTCCGATCTGGTTCATTGCTAAGCCTAGAATGCGGATCACCACCACTGCACTGCATACCCACGAAGAAATGGACAAGCTGGTGGAAGCAATGGCCGCAACCCGAGAGCTGCTTTATCAACCCACTGCCGCCGTCAGCGCCAGTGCCGTCGGCTAAAAGTTAGCGAACGGCTGGCGCTTAAAGCTCTCACAATGTCCGAATAAACTGCTGCATCGTTCCAAGCGCCTCAGGAATGACTTCATGTCCCATGTCAAATTCATGGTAATCAACCTGGCTAGCAGCAAGGGTCTCCCGCGTCATCTGAGCCGCCGCCAGAGGCACAACCTCGTCTTGGCGACCGTGAATGATTAAGGTGGGGGGACAGGATTGCGAATCTTGTTCAGGGTCCAGCCCATGCAGATAGCCACTCAGCACAATCAAACCCGCGACCGGTAGCCCTAGACCGACCTCTAAAGTCATGGCTCCGCCCTGAGAAAAACCACCAAGAATGGTCTGACTCAGTGGGATGCCGGTTTTCTCAGGCAGAGACTGTATCCAGTCCAGCAGCAACTTGCGGCTATGCGCTAATCCGTCTGGATCTTGGGTGGACAGGTCATACCACATCCAGCCACCCGGTGTCTGAGGATGAGGGAAAGGTCCGTTGGGAAACAAATAGCGATAGTTCGGCAGGTCTAAAGTCGGTGCGAAAGCGGCCATATCCTCAGCATTGGATCCCCAGCCATGCAGCATTACAAGTAGACGGGTAGCGGAGGTTGATTCAGGGGGCCATGCAAGGATTGATAGCGACACGATGGTTATTCTGGGGTTAACAGTCCCCTCATTTTTCCATAGATGCTTCTGCCCTTATGCTGGTAGATGCAAATAACCACAGGAATACGGTAAAGAATGGCTCCACTGGCACTCCTCAGTACGTCCGATAAGACCGGGCTAATCCCCTTCGCTCAACGGCTTGTCAACGACTATGGCTTCGCGCTAGTCAGCAGCGGCGGCACTGCCAAAGTGCTCCAGGAGGCGGGACTGGCCGTAACAAAAGTGGCGGACCATACGGGTGCCCCCGAGATTTTAGGCGGCCGTGTTAAAACCCTCCATCCCCGAGTCCACGGTGGAATTCTCGCACGTCGCGATCTGGCGTCTGATCAAGTAGATCTGCAAGAGAATGATATTCAAGCCATTGATCTGGTGGTCGTCAATCTCTACCCTTTCGAGCAGACCATTGAGGCGCAGCAGAGCCAGGGTGTTACCCCCGCCGATGGTTTGACAGAGGCCGTGGAGCAGATTGATATCGGCGGGCCGACGATGCTGCGAGCAGCGGCGAAAAACTTCGCTCACGTCACGGTCCTTTGTCACTCTCAGCAATATGATGCCTACTTACAAG
This sequence comes from Acaryochloris thomasi RCC1774, assembly GCF_003231495.1. Lineage (NCBI taxonomy): Bacteria > Bacillati > Cyanobacteriota > Cyanophyceae > Acaryochloridales > Acaryochloridaceae > Acaryochloris > Acaryochloris thomasi. The sequence goes on along the minus strand of NZ_PQWO01000002.1, from coordinate 476,875 downwards.
AGCTGACGGATCACAATGGTCAGCCTTCCCTTGCCTTTCGACAGGGTTGTGCACAGCAGGTGTTTGCCCTGATGGCCGCCTATGATGGTGCGATCGCAACTCATCTAACCCAAGCCACCAACCCCACAGGAGCAGATCTCCCCCAGCAGCTCCAAATTAGCGGTCAAGCCCTGCAAACACTGCGCTACGGCGAGAACCCACACCAGTCTGCCATCTGGTACCAAACCGGGGCCGCACAAGGCTGGGCCGGGGCCACTCAGCTCCAGGGGAAAGCCCTCAGCTACAACAACCTTGTTGATCTAGAGGCGGCTCGTCGAATCATTGCCGAGTTCGTGGGGCCTGATCAGCCACCCACCACCGCGATTCTGAAGCACAACAATCCCTGTGGCATTGCTCAGGCTGACCAGTTAGTCACGGCCTATCAAAAAGCCCTCGCGGCTGATAGTATCTCCGCCTTTGGTGGAATTGTTGCCCTGAATCGCGCCCTTGATGCCGCGACCGCTCGGGAACTCACCAAGCTTTTCTTGGAGTGCATCGTGGCTCCAGACTGTGATCCAGAGGCCCTTGAAATTCTGAAGGCTAAACCCAATATCAGACTCTTGAAGCTTAGCAATCTCACACAGGGGCCATCAATGACGGTTAAGGCGATTGCCGGTGGCTGGCTTGCTCAGGCCGCTGATGAAACGCTGACGTCCATTAGCGACTGGCAGATTGTCACGCAGGTTAAGCCCACTGAGGCGCAGCTTGCCGAAATGATGTTCGCCTGGAAAGTCAGTAAGCACGTCAAATCCAATGCGATTGTCGTCACCCGCGACCACACCACCGTCGGCGTCGGAGCCGGACAGATGAACCGCGTGGGAGCTGCCAAAATTGCCCTGAACCAGGCCGATCAAAAAGCACAGGGCGCAACTCTGGCCAGCGATGGGTTCTTTCCCTTTGATGATTCAGTGCGAACAGCGGCAGCGGCAGGCATCACTGCCATTGTGCAGCCCGGTGGCAGCATCCGCGATCAGGACTCGATCACAGCCGCCGACGAGCTGGGTCTGATCATGGCCTTTACACAAACTCGCCATTTTCTTCACTAGAAGTCCATCAGCCTAGCGTGAGCTAAGGTGCTTCAGGGATCCATCGCTAGAAACCTGAGAGGCTCTTCAGCAATCATCTGGCAATTCTGTCAAAAATACTTTGTAAACGCGGGAGAAAACTTTGTCATAAAGTTCTGAGTTCCAAGGAGACACTCCATCTGCTTTCATCACGACCTCAGCAAAACGTTGAGGATTCTTGGGAGGACTGTACGCTAGCCTCTTATTTACTTTGGAGCTAAGGCAAAAACCTAGCTCAACACAGAGTTGGTAAAGAAGCCCTTCAACCTTATCGCTGGGGAGTTGAATAGAGTGATTTTGGAATTTCTTTGCTAGCTGCTTTGATGTTCTGAAAATTCGTTGATTGTGCATATCCCCTCCACCGCTTAGTAGGCATTTTTCTGCCCCGTTAGAACCAGCACTGTTCTCAGGATAATCTTGATGTCTAGCAGGAGCGACCAGTGATTGAGATAGTGGAGATCGTATTTAATGCGCTGTTCCATTTTGTCTAGGGTTTCGGTTTCACCTCGGAAACCGTTGACCTGAGCCCAGCCGGTGATACCAGGCTTAACCAAATGTCTGAGCATATAGCCCTGGACAAGTTTGCGGTAGTGCTCATTGTGAGCAACGGCGTGGGGCCGAGGACCAACAATGCTCATGCGCCCCTGCAGCACATTTATAAATTGAGGAAGCTCATCAAGGGAGGTGCGGCGGAGAATCGCACCCAGAGGGGTCACCCTTGGATCATTTTTTTGAGCCTGTTTTACGTCAGCTCCGTTTTCGGCAACGGCCATTGAACGGAATTTATACACGGTGATTTCTCGGCCGCTGAGACCGTAGCGATGCTGCTTGAAGAGGATAGTACCAGGGGAGGTGAGTTTAATTGCGATCGCAATTCCCAGCATTACGGGCGACAGCAGAATCAGGGCAATAGCCGACACCACAATATCCATCAATCGCTTAGCGATGCTCTGTAACCCCGAAAACGGCACCTCCCACACCGAGACCAGAGGCATACCCTGAAGCGTATGGATGCGAGCCTGCATGAGCTGGAACAGTGTCAAATTCGGGACAAAATAGACGCTGGCGGTTGTGTCCTGCAGCTCATTAATGAGCTGAGCAATGGTGTCTTCAGCCTGCATAGATAGAGCAATATAGACCACATCAATATTGTGGCGACGAACAAATTCAGGTAGCTCCTCCAGCCTGCCGATCAGCGGACGATATTGAATCCGATCTCCCTGTAGATCGACTGATTCTGCAAAATACCCCTGAAACTGAAATCCCAGCTCTGGATTGGCCTGTAGCTGACGCGCTAGTTGAGCGCTTAGCTCCCCTGTGCCCGCAATCACGGCTTTGCGATTGTTGAGGCCCGATTTTCGGTGCCGACGGAGGTACCTCTTGAGGCAAAAACGTAGCGTCAATAAGACAATTGGGGCGACAACGATCCACAGCCCCAGAAGCAGCCAAGAAAAAGATGAAAATGCCTCTGTAATCAATCCCACAAACAACAGAAAAATGACCACCAGACTCCATCCGCCCAGGAGCGCCCCAGGGCCTGACCCAGGAGATTCTGCACGGTAGAGTCCAGCAGCATTGAACAAAGATGGCGTGATCACGGCCGTCAGCACCGCCAACATTGTGTAGGGTGCAGTCCAGGGCACCTGCTGAATGATGCTCAAACCCCAAAGAATAACAACGACGAGCCCCGCATCAATCCACCGCTGTAGAGACCAAAGCAGGGGTATCCATCGCTGCAGTGTGCCCACTGAACGCCTTTTGTTCAATCGAGGTTGAGACATGAAATTTCAGTCACCCTAATAGACTCTGCTGATAGGTTTTCACCGATAGGCGATCGCGGTTCTTCTCCCTCAACTATGATGCCCAATTTGATGTTCTGGCAAAAGGGAGGACTGTGGTTGCTCCATAACCGCAGACAAGATCCAGGCCCAAACACAACTGGCGTTGATTTAGAATTTAACATTGACGAGGATCCCTTCTCCACCCTCTCAGGATTGAGCAAGATACAATTGTGCAAAGTCAGTAATTATTTGGGGGTGGGGGAATCTCTGACCAAGGAATTTCAAGCTCAAAGCATTATTAGGACTGTCCTCAGAAGTAGATGATTCGCTTTACATCTCGATCAAAGGTGACGGGATTTACGATGGCTGAGACCAGCATTATTCTCGTCATTGTTGGCATTGTGGCTGCGATCGCAGGACCAAGCTTTCTGCAGTGGTTTCAATCGAAACAGCGCGACAGTGGACTCGCAAGGCTAGAAAGTGCTCTGCGAGAATCCCAGCGTGAAGCCATCCGGCGGAGTCAAGACTGCACAGTTAATATACCTACGGGCATCAATCAGACAATTTCTGGCTCTTGCTTAATCACGGGGGAGCGCTTGTTAAATCAGATTAGAATTGAGCATTCTCGAACCGATAATCCTTGGATCGTTAGGTTTGACTTTAAGGGGCGTAATCGCGGTGTAGATCAGAACGGAATTATTTCGCTCTCAGTCCCTGGTTCAAGCGTGGCCCCTAAGTGCTTAGCGATTTCCAATGGTATTGGCTTAATGCGCACAGGTAACTATGACCCTAATGAAGCTCCCAGCTGTACGACACCTTAGCTTCGGTCGTTCTAAGTCAGATTCTAAATTTGATAGGGGAATGACACTTCCTGAATTACTGATTGCCACAGCCATTACCAGTGTTGTTGTCACCGTCGCTTTCTCGGGTTTGTTAACGATTATTGATGCCAATGACAAAGCTGAGGGGCAGACTGATAGGCGAGGTGAACTCAATCGGGCCTTGGACTTTATTGCCGACGATGTGCGAGAGGCAACGCTAATCTCTGCAACGGTTCCTTCTGACTGGACAGATACATCATCTTCGCTATACACACCTATTTTTTATCTTTTGAAACCATCGGATGCAGGTGGGACTGAGCGTGCCGTAGGATACTACACTCGCTCTGCCAGCGGTGTCGTATGGCAGGGGCCTCAGGTTGTTTATCGCCTAGAACCTTCCAACGGAAAAGATACGATGACAGCAGATGACGATCTAGACAACCAAATTTTTCGACAGGTAGGAACCAAGGGTGACCCTCTAGTCGACGCGATTATATCGACATCCCCGAACTGTAGTCCTCTTGCTGGTGTTTCAGCAGCAGGACTCCCGAACGTGGGGCTGAAGGTGTTTATTGCCAATAAGCAGACAGCAAAGGTTTGTCTAGCTGGCAAAATAGAAGAAGCAAACGACCTATCCATAGAAACACAGGTGTTTGCCAGGGGCCGTTCCTAAAGCTACGTGTACGGGGGCTTGAGTTCTAGCCTTGTGGCTGTGATTCCATGTATAGTACAAATAGTCTACTAAGTACGGGAGGACGCTATGTGTGGTCGGTTTACCCTGACGCAGCCAGATGCGATCGCATCTACGTTCAACGTCACCCTAGATCGAATACCGCCCCCACGCTACAACATTGCCCCCACACAACCCCTAGGCGTCATTGTCAATCAGTCCGGTCAGCATTTTCGGCTGATGAGCTGGGGTTTAATTCCCTCCTGGACGCGTGATCCAAACGCAACCCATCGGATGATTAATGCTCGCCTAGAAACCGCCCATGAGAAGCCCTCCTTTCGCACTGCCTTTCGCCATCGGCGCTGCCTGATTCCTGCCGACGGATTTTATGAATGGAAGCAGATTGATAATCAGAAGCAGCCTTTTTACTGTCAACTACAGAACCAGCCCCTGTTCGCATTTGCCGGACTTTGGGACACCTGGCAAGAGATTGAGACCTGCACCATTCTCACCACCGCCGCCAATGCTGATATGCAGCCAATTCACCATCGAATGCCGGTGATTATTAATCCCGACTTCTACGAGCAGTGGCTAGACCCTTGGGCACAGCAAAACCAGCAGATTCATGACTTACTAGACGCCATGCCAGGGCAAAATCTTGAGGTATTTCCAGTGAGTACTCAGGTCAACAATGCGGCCTTTGATGGGCCCGAATGCCTACAGCCGCTCTAGAGATATTGTCCCCAAATAATGAAGTGGCGATCGCTTACAGCTTTGACCTGTAGCTGATCTAAACGAGCGTGGGCGAGTTGATCTTGAACCTCCGTCAAGGTATAAGCCGCCAGTAAAGAGTGAAAGAAATCCTGGCGCAGCACTTCTGGCTCGCCTGCAGCATAAGTCTCCATCATGTTGTGGGCTGTTGCTCTATCCTCCGGCCGCATCAGGTCCATGATAAAGATGCCAGCGCCGTGCTCTGCCCAGCGATGGATAGACTGCCACAGCACATCAGGATTGATCAGGTGATGCAGCAAGCTATTCGAGAAAATACACGGATAGCAATCGTGAGGGACCGTTCCGTCGGGCAGATAAGCCTGCAGCAACTGCACCCGTTCCTGTAGGTTCGCCTGGGTCACCGCCCGATGGCCATAATGCAGCATCGCTGCTGAGCCATCGACGCCATCCACGCGCCAACCCGGAAATGCACGCGCAAAGCGCAGCGTAATATCGCCGGGGCCACAGCCCAGATCTAAAGCTCTCCCGGTCGCCGGCAGCGTCAAATGATTCTGCAGGAGTTCTAGGCAATAGCGATGGGGTTCTTCAAAGTCGGCTTCTGCGTAAGCACGGGCCTGCAAATCACCCTCCATCAGGTCAGGTTCAGGAATTCGCTGCACGTTAATCTAGGGGCTCTGTTTGCGCTCCAAAGCGTCTAGACGGCTCCGGGGGCGTCTGACTGCGGCCCGCCTCTACGAGGACGGTTTGATAATACTGCTGGAGTTGTCGGGTGGCTGAGGCCCAGCCCCAGCGCTCTGCTTCCTGTCGGGCACTGGTTCGCAGCGTTTCTCGGGCTTCGGGATTACCCAGTAGTTTCTGGGTTGCTTTGATGGCCCCGTTTTCATCGTTGGGGTCAAATAGGTAGCCATTAACGCCATCCTGGACAATATCAGTGATGCCACCCGAGCGAGCTGCCACCACTGGACAACCTGCAGCCATCGCCTCCAGCAGGACTAAACCCAAGGTTTCAGTGCGCGAGGGGAAGACAAAGGCGTCAGCGGAAGCAAAGGCAGAGCCTAATTTTTTACCAGTCATATAACCCGCAAAGAAGGTGGGGGTACCGGCAAAATGCTGCTCTAAATCCTGGCGGTGGGGACCGTCGCCCACCAGTGCCAAACGCGCATTGGGGATGGCAGCAAGCACTTCTTTGATGCGAGCCACCTCTTTTTCGGCAGAAAGCCGACCGACGTACAGCAGTAAGGGACTGTCTGGATTACCTTGGCTGAGATGCGATCGCATCTCTCGATCCGCCAAGCTGGGATGAAAGGTATCGATATCGACCCCACGCTGCCAGAGGGCCAAATGCCTAATGCCGTGGGACTCCAACTCACTTACCATCGCACTAGAGGTACATAAATTGAGTCGTGCTTGGTTGTGTCCTGCCTTTAAAAGCTCCCAGAGAACAGGCTCTAGTAAGCCCAATCCGTAATACTTCAGATACTGTGGCAAATGGGTATGGTAGGACGCCACTAGCGGTATATTTTGGACCTTGCTAAAAAACAATCCCGCCAGCCCCAGCACAGCAGGATTCACAATATGGACCAAATCGGGCTGAAATTTCTCTAACGCTTCTCCAATGGCCGGACGCGGCAAAGCAAGCTTCAGCTCAGGATACATCGGTAGCGGAAAGCCAGAGACGCCGTAGACCTGAGCGCCTCGATATTCTGTGATACCGCCATCCGGCGAAAAGACGAGAACCTGATGACCATCATTTTGTAGATGCGTGACGGTATGAATCAGGCGGGTAACGATGCCATCGACCTTTGGGACAAAGGTTTCGGTAAAGAGGGCAATGCGCATAGAGGGTGTTTTTTGCCAGAGGTGAAGGGCGAGGGGAACTTAGCGTTCTCTGGGTGCTAAGAGTCTTCTACTCAAGTTACCAGGAATGGGGGGCGCTACACGTACCAATAGGTAGAAATTTGACGATATCGCAACCCGCAGAGGTTAACGTCTCTTTAAGCAACTCTCTTCGAAGATTAAGATCGCATCAACAACACTCGTTAGACCTAACTTTGGACTTGGGCAAGGACGAATACCATTCTTCAACAACAGCAGCACAGCCAAAGATTGAATATTTAAGTCAATCAACGATGGGTGAATAGGACTCATTGATCAGTAGAGAAAGTGCGATCGCAAATAGCGCTCCTACGCTCAATTTTTCTCCTTTAAACAGAATGTAAAGTATAAAAGATCACAAAATCTTGAATATGCTAGATTTAAAGTCATATTTCATTTGAGTTGCGCTCAATAATCGCTATGTTTAAAACCAAGCAGAGCCTCAAAGTTGCCTCTTTGCTGTTGTGCCTGGGCCTGTTTCCCTGCAGTGCTACGGCCCAGCCCACTGCCGATGAGTTAAACACGGACCAAGCGGAGATTCTTAACGTCCCCGGCGACGCTGAGCGTCTCGGCGTCCAAGAAGTGGGTATCCAAGACTTTGAGTTTGAGCTACAGCCCCAGCCTCGCGAATTGAAGGATATTGAGCCTAAGCGTGAACTGGAGGTAGAGCTGGTGCCCCCGCCCAACCGGCAGCATACGGTGTACGAAGATACTGGGGGCGTTCAGGTTCAAGTCAGACCCGGAAAACTTAAAAAGGCAAAGCCTGAAAATTGATTTTTGCCCCTAGCCCCACGCATTTGTTTGGGAGCATCCCACTCTTACCCTTGGCCCTTATCCCCCCCCCTTTTTCCCACCTTGGGAGAAGAGGAGCAAGATAAAAGCACTCAAAGTCCCTCGCCCAGTATTGGGAGAGGGATTTAGGGAGAGGGCCGTGCAATACTTTCGCTAAATTAGGACGCTCCCTATTTGTTCTTTATACATCGTTGATTTTTATACATAATAAAAAGCCCCGAGAAAACTCGGGGCCTTAAAGAAGTGTGATAGTGAGAACCGTTATGGCGCTAGTGCATGACCACGTAAGAGGCTACCCACTGTCTTGGCCGTTAACTTAACCTGCTTAAGAGGGTTAATGGGCACTACCGTCTTATACAGGTAGCTATCAAAAGTCATCTTCTGAACGTCTAAATCAGCGCATAGCTCAACAAACGCTTCGCGGCTGGCATCAGAACGATAGAAGACCCGCTGCATAATATCCAGAACCTTGTAGGTCATGGCATATTTTCTATCCCAGCGCTTCAGGTAGAGCTTCAGGTCAGCTTCTGTTGGCACCGTGGCACCGTTGTTAGAAGTCTCAACGATGGTCTCAGCACACATGCGAGCCGACTTGGCCGCAAAGTAAATACCTTCACCGGAAGACTTCGTAACCGTACCGGCAGCATCACCCACAAGGGCGACGCGACCGACAACGCGACGAGGGCGCGGATGCTCAGGAATGGGATGCGCTTCAACTTTAATGATTTCGCCACCGACGAGCCGACGAGCCGCACGCTTGCGGATACCCGCCTGTAGCTTTTTGATGTCGGCCTGATGCACTTTCATCGTGCCTGTGCCAACAGCAACGTGGTCGTATTTAGGGAAGACCCAGGCGTAGAAATCGGTCGAGACATCGTTGCCCACATACATCTCAGCGCGATCCTGGTAGTACTCCATGTACTCATCAGGAAGGCGAATGCGCTCTTGAAATGCGATCGCATAGTTATAGTCGCCCGCATCAATGGCCTTCGCCACGCGAGAGTTAGCGCCATCAGCACCAATCACTAGGTCTACCTGCAAGGACTTCGGTTCGCCCGTTGCTAAACCATTGGAGTGATCAAAATAGTGCAGCGTGTAAGGCTCGTTTTTCCCCGTAGGAATCTCAAGCTTATTCACGGTGCCGTTGATCAAGTTTGCACCCAGCTTGTGAGCGCGATCGCGCAAAAAGCCGTCTAAAACTTCACGGCGACACATGCCGATATACTCATCTTCTCGCTCAATGTTGATATCAACTTCAACGTTAGAGGGAGAGATCATCCGCATTTTGCGAACGCGACGATCGATAATTTCAGGTGGCAAGTCAAACTCATCCACCATACAGAGAGGAATTGCGCCGCCACAGGGCTTTGCATTATCTAATTTGCGTTCGAAGAGATAGGTCTCAATACCCGCTTTAACTAATACTTCAGCGGCCGACGAACCGGCTGGTCCAGAACCAACAACAGCAACCCGTAGTCCCAAGGAGATCCTCCCTTCATTTACTGCTACGAGGTGAATCGTATCACGGCGATCTGGGTAACCCCCCGGACTTACGGGCTTAGACGGCCAACTTGAAACACAGCTTAACTAACCCGTAACACTGGTTTACAAAATCAGTGATTTAGCAAAGGTGAGATAGACCACAAAAAATTACGCGGATCGGCCAATAGAATCGGGATAAGACCTAATTTTGAGACACTCAATGTTCTGCTCAATGAGGTGCGGCTCTCTGGTACCACAGCTCACCCCGGAGCGATTCGTCATAGATACCGGTATCGATTTCGTCAGGTAACGGGTTCTGGTAGCCTTGTTCTAGAGCATTAAGTGTCGCCCTAACCAGATGTGTATTTGGTATTAGTAGCAGTTTATTGCAAAATATTAAGATAAGACAGGCTAGCTTCGGAGAGATTCAGTGGCAAATAACCCCCTCGACCGCATTAAAGAAGACTTACAAAACCTTGCTAAAGCGGCTGGCAAGACTCTAAACATGGATGTCAAGCCGGAAAGCTTTGACGACGTTATCGCTCCAGTCGTTGAGCAGAAGGCCTCAGAGAAAGCTGCGGCCCCTGCGGCGACGGCTTCTGCAGCTAAAGCAGAAGAACCGGCTAAGAAAAAGAAGCCTAAGCCGGGTGCGAATGCTCCGATCAACATTTATCGTCCAAAAGATCCCTATGTAGGCAAGTGTCTTTCAAACGAAGAACTTGTGCGTGAAGGCGGTGAGGGAACGGTTAAGCATCTAATCTTCGACATCTCAGGGGGCGACCTTGAGTACATTGAGGGGCAAAGTATTGGCATCATCCCTGAGGGCACTGACGATAACGGCAAACCCCATAAACTAAGGCTTTACTCGATTGCCTCCACTCGCCACGGCGACCATCTGGACGATAAAACTGTTTCACTCTGTGTCCGACAGCTTGAGTACAAGGATCCAGAAACGAACGAAAAGGTTCTCGGCGTCTGCTCCACGCACCTGTGCAATATGGAACCCGGTAGCGACGTTAAAATCACGGGTCCAGTCGGAAAAGAAATGCTGCTGCCCGATGACCCCACGGCCAACGTGATCATGATTGCGACAGGAACTGGAATTGCACCGTTCCGCGCTTACCTATGGCGGATGTTTAAAGAGCAGCATGCAGACTATGCGTTTAGGGGAACGGCTTGGTTATTCTTTGGCTGTGCCTACACGCCCAATATCCTCTACAAAAAAGAACTAGAGGAGCTGCAGGAAACCTTCCCGAACAATTTCAAGCTGAGCTATGCCATTAGCCGAGAGCAGAAGAATTCTGAGGGTGGCAAAATGTATATTCAGCACCGGATTGCTGAGAATGCCGATGCGCTATGGGATCTAATCCAACAGGAGAAGACGCATACCTACATTTGTGGTCTTAAAGGCATGGAAGGCGGCATTGACGAAGGCATGTCAGTGGCGGCTGATAAGAATAACGTCAACTGGGAGGAGTACCGCAAAGCGATGAAGAAAGAGCATCGTTGGCACGTTGAGACGTACTAGATTGAACAAAAAGTCTGTTTAGACTGATTGAATTTTTCTTCGATGTAATCAAGGCATCCCTGCTGGGGTGCCTTGATTTTTTGGTCTCTTAAGCTTCCGATAGCAGTACTCAGTTGAGTTACAGCAGCACTTCTCTGGAAAATATAAATTTCAGCCATTTTATTGTCCTCACTCAATACATGCGTCGCCATAGCATCAAATTCAGGCCGATGCGGAGGAAAGTGTAGCCAAAGCGGGCACTCTAGCAATAGCTATCTGGGCTTTTTAAGGTTGGCTCAGGGGATTTGTATTTCAGAAAATGTTGCTTGACGCCTCTCTTTGTTAACTAGACCAGAATGAATGCTTCTCTACTGCCACAGGTGATTGTTACGCTGCAGCAGCATCCAGAACAGGATCGGATTAAAAAGCTGATTCACTGGGTGTGTGAACAAGACTGGCCTCATTCTGCAGCGGATGCCAGAAATGTCGAGGTATTGCTGCCTCAGTTGCTGGCCCATTCACAGAATGCAGCGAAGCATGAGATTCCTGCGGAGATGGGCCAGGCTCATACCGATAACTTCCCGGCAGCACTGCAGTCGATATTAATAGAGGGCGCATCTCAACTCAGTAAGCGTCAAAAATATACTGAGGTCGCCCTCTCGATTTGCCAAGTCCTCGCACAGCTCTACAGTGACAACAATTCCTCGGACCGCTGCAAAATTGAAGAATCTGCTGTGGATGTGTTTGAACTTCGGCTAGCGGTGATCAAGTACACAACCCCTCTCAATGCCAAAATTTTAATTTACTCAGCGCTGCATCAGGTGATTACAGGACAACGGCAGGACTGGATCAGCTTGAGACAGGTCTCCTTAGACGAGCTGTTGCTGGATGTGCGGCAGACCTATCCGACATTTGCAGGTTTAGAAGAGCGGCTCTGGCAAACGGTGGATAGCGTGCAGCTTTTGGACCAGCCGACACAGACTTTACAGGCAGTGCTGCAGGCCGTCAGGCCTATTTATAATCAATCCGGTGCAACCGGTGAGGCACACGTTGCAATCTCATATTCGGTAGAGGCCGATTCCATCACTCCGCCTTGGCCTTTAGAAGAAGAAGATCACACAATGCTGCGTCCGGCGCGCAAGGACAGGGTAGAACAAACGGTCAAAACACCTGGGGCATCATAATGCAGGCTCAAGAATTATTGGCCCAGTATGCGGCGGGCGTCACTGACTTTAGCGGTCAGATTCTCCGCAATCAGCAGTTGTTGGGAGCCGATTTAATCGGTATAGATCTGTCCGAAGGGGATTTGCAGGGAACTCAGCTTCAGCTTGCCTATCTCAACCGGGCCAACTTTAAGGAAAGCAATCTCAGTCGAGCAGACCTGAGCGGCGCGAATCTTGGTCAGGCGAATTTAGAGCAGGTCAATCTTAGTGATGCGAGTCTACACGGAGCCACCCTGCAGGGGGCGATGCTGTTATCGGCAAATTTAGCGCTGGCCGATCTCACAGATGCCAATTTGATCAATGCGGATTTGCGGGCAGCAAATCTCAGCAGTACAAACCTGACGGGTGCCTGCCTACGAGGCGCAAACCTGAGGGAGGAGCAGCTACGGAATCCGGCCAATCTCAGAGGTGCAGTTCTTTGTCGGGTGGATCTACGAGGAGCTAATCTCAAGGGCGCTGACCTCAGTAAGGTCAATTTGCGAGGGGCCAATCTCAAGGATGTAAATTTAAGGGGCGCAAATTTATCTGAGGCTGATTTATTGGGCGCGAATCTAAGGGGGGCACTGCTGACGGATACGAACTTTTCTGGGGCGAATCTCAAGCAGGCTGACCTGACCTCGGCGAAGCTGGAGCGGGCTGACCTTCAGCAGGCAAATCTGTCCGGGTGTGTTCTAGATGGAGCGAATTTGACGGATGCGATCGCAACTCAAACAAATTTCTCTCAAGCTAGTCTACAGCAAGCCAAACTGAATCGAATCAACCTCAGCCGTGCCAAGTTAGAGGGAGCGAACCTAACCGAAGCCTTATTTGTGAATGCCTATCTAGCGCGTGCGAACCTGACCAATGCCAACTGTACCCACGCTAATTTAACCCGTGCAGAGTTAAGCAGCGCCACATTGATCAATGTAATTTGGACCGGCGCAACCATGCCAGATGGCAGCGAGCACGCTGCTTAGTGAGAAGTTACAAGAGGCTCATAATTCCATACCGTTCTCAATCGCAACCTGAATGTGAGGATAGGCATTATGAAACTCGATGAGATCAGTATCAAAATTGCAATCAAGATCCTGTAGGCGGGCTACGGCTTTGAAGTACAGCCGCTCGTCCATGCCCCAAACCGCTAGATCAATATCGGAACGATCGTGAATACGAGATCGCAACAAGCAAGATCCAAACAAAGCCACGCGGGAGGCTCCAAAGTTTGATTTCAGCAGTTGAGCGGCCCGCCGAGCTACTTGCCATGCCTGAGCATAGCGATATCCAAACGGAGTTTGTCAGCTTGAGCGTGTTGCCGAGCCGTTTGGATATAGTTATGCATGTGTTCAGCCACCGACAGCAGCTCGAACCAAGATGGCTAAGACAGCAGTTGCAATTAAGCCGAAGGCCAGATTGACCAGCAGTTTTGAGGCTTCCCAGTAGGTTGATATTCGTTCGTTGGTGGTCTTGATGTCAGTGTCGATCTTGTCAAGACGTTTAAGCACCTGAGCTTCAAAACTTTCTGGATTGTTCGATATAGTCATTGTGTAGCAACTTTGTTTTGCTATGGCCACTGGGATCTCAACCATCCACGAGGGGCACTATTTTATTTTCTCTATTTTAACTTGCAGACCTATTGACAAGGATTTTAAGAGTGTTCGGACACCGAGTTTCAGCACTTGAGTGATTTATCGAGCCACTTGCCAAGCCTAATCATGGCGCTCGCTCAAACAAATTGTGTCAACATGAGTGCGCTGCCGAGCCATTTGAATAGATTGCTGCATCCGTTCAGGATCGATATCGGTGGCAGACATAGGCTATGCAAAATTCGTGGCTATGGCAGCACTGCGTTAACGTGCAACTATGTCATAGACGAGTCTAGTAGGGAATCAAAGAGGCTCCTAATTGGTGGCTGCGTTGATAGGCAAACCGCATCAGCCCTAACTCCAGAACCAAAATCAAGATGCCGTAAGGCCACTGAGCGGAGGCCAGCAGAAGCCCGCAGGCCATCCATAGAAACATGGAGGCCACCCCCAGCCACATTAGTAGTTCGTCTCGATAAAAGAGTGACATGTCCCTTGGATCGGTGATAGCTTTTCGGTCAATCGGGACAGCATTCCAGTAGCTCAAAAGGGTCTGACTGACGGGCGTACCCAATACCACGAAAGCTGTAACCCATCCTGAGCCGCCAAAGAAAAGCACCAATACAATTGTGGGTGATAGCGCAATCCAAATCAGGCTCAAAATGGCAAGGAGTTTACTCTGTCGTAAGATTCGGCTACGAACAGGAACAGAGGCTAGCCACTCCATCGCTTCATCCGCCGCAATACAGTGAGTAGTGAGTATCGACGATAGAAAAGCCCCAGAAAGAACTGTCAGACTTATCGTTAAAGCTAGAGCAGAGGGAAGTTCTGGTACAGCTTGAGGACTAAACGTGACAACCACGACCACAAATAAGAAAAAGGCAAGGATGCGCCAGATCGCTGACAATAGCGATCGCCACTGCAGACTCCGCCATTCTTTAAGCACGATGTTGCGAGTCACGCCACTGATGAACGGCTTTGAGTGCTTTGGAGCTGCTGGCTTGGTCTGTTGGGGTTGAAACTGCTGAAGTGCAGTAATGAGGGTAGCGGTCGGCAAGAATTTATACGTTAACCCAGCTACACCCACCGTCAAGATGGTCATCAGTACAATAGATTGCGGTTCTAGCAATAGCGCACGGGCCGGGAGCCATAGCCAACTCTCGCTCCCCCACCAAATATTATCAAGAAAGTAGTGCTGCCAGAGTTGCTGCAACTGCTGTTCACTGACAGTGGTCCAATCTACATAAAAAATTGCCATCACAAAAGCGATGGCACAGCCCCACATGACAAAACCAAGACTGAGATTCAAGACTCGCAAGGCTTGCTGTATGCCTAGCCACAAAGCCAGAACAATAACCCATAGAGTTAGGTTAGGCAGCAGAATCGTTAACTGAAGCCCCACGATGGCCATGCCAATCACTGGCTGAATCGACTGTATTAGTACGGCGGCGCAGATCGCAATCAGGAGCGTGGCCCCATAGAACGAGAATAACTGGAAGAGCAGCTTACAATACTGAACCGCAAAGAGGGTTTGGGACTTTATGGGTGAGGATGTAGGTAAAATCAGGGCTGCAAACTTCCTTCGCATGAAGAAGATCTGATCAAATGGGGACATCAGCCCTATGAGTTCAAAAAAGCTTAGGCATCCAACTGCAGTCCAGAATGCGTGATCACGGTCTTGCGAGAAGCTGTTCTGGAATGCCTGTAAGCCATGATTGCTGTAGTCGTTGAAGGTAGCTAAGTAAACCCAGCCGAGGCAGAAGAGGAGTGCGATCGCAAAGAGCCAAAAAGCATATTTCACCCCATCTCGAAAATACGCAAATCCTCGTGGGTCGCGGCTCCACACTCGCCATTCATGGCGCAGCAGCCAAGGCAAACTTCCAACTTGCATGGCTACACTCCACTTACAGGCTGAGGCCGCGTCACCTGAATAAAAATATCCTCCAGCGTCTCCTCCCCTGTCTGGGCCTGCAGTTCTGCCAAAGTCCCATCCGCCAGCAGACGCCCTGCATGGAAAATCCCGATCCGCTGGGCCAGCTGCTCTGCCAAGGTCATAATATGGGTGGTCATCACCACCGTATTGCCCTGACTCACATAGGCTTTGAGCTTATCTTTAATCAACCGCGCCATCGGTGGATCAATGCCAGTTAACGGTTCATCCAGCAGCATCACCTGAGGGCTGTGAATAAACGCCCCTGCCAACGCCAACCGCTGCTTCATTCCCTGCGGAAACGTTTCAATAAACTCGCCGCGCCGATCCCACATTTCAAATTCTTCTAACAGTGCCTGAGCAGCCGCCTGATCTGGTGGAATCTGCCATAGACCCGCTACAAACTCTAGATACTCCATGGGCCGCAGCTTGTCGTAAAGCATCGGATCATCAGGCACATAGGCCAAAGGCTGCTTGGCCGCTTCAGGCCGCTGAGTAATGCTGTTCCCGAGAATGAGTGCGTCACCCTGATCGGGCTTCAGCAATCCGGCCATCATTCGCAGCGTGGTGGTTTTACCCGCCCCGTTGCTGCCCAATAGCGCATAAAAACATCCCCTCGGGATCTGAAGATGGAGGCGATCAACAGCTTTAGCCTCTCCGAACCGTTTACTGAGATTGATGAGTTCAACGGCGACGGTCATGGCTCGGGCTTCCCCTACAAGTCTCTATAGTCTTAGGGTTCCCTCATCGCAGTCCATCACTATCGCCTGTTTTAGTACGGCATCACTGTCGTCGGGCAATCTGTAGGCACTCTTTAAATGTTGCGGTTGTCTTAATCGCCTGAGGATTGATGTGCGTTTTACTAGCCCGATATCCTGCCTGCTTGAGGGCTTGAATGATGCGATCTCGTTTCGGAATATCCATCTGCCCGCGTTTACCCAGTTCACCCACAGTATAGAAATACGGCGGCAGCCCCGCCTCAGCCTGCATCAGCTCCAATAAATCAACCCGCTGCGGCCAATGCCAAACTTGCGCAAGCTCAGTCATCCAAGCTAAAAACGGAGGATCATGCAGCGGCCCTAACCACATCGGCCCACTTAGCGTTAAGGGAAGCGAACAGTCGGGGCAGGTAGCCTGACTCAAATAGCGCCAGCCTACGGTTTGATAATGTCCACATTGATGACAATAACCCAGAAACCCATAGAGATCGGCAAAGGAAATCTGAGCCTTAGCGAGGCGGACCATCACACGGTAAATCTGCCCTTGAAACAGGGAAAAGACAGGCTCAATTACCAAGCCCTGCATAATAGCCTGCTGCTGCAAACTTCCGATCAAGATACGGAGGCCCTGCTCATGGGCCGCAGGATGCGATCGCCCATAGGTGCCGTAGTGTCCCAAACAGGCATCGGGGTCATGCCCAGCCACGGTGCGGCTATCGGTCCCGGTGAGATAGATAAAGCCCCCTAATTTCGTGGCCTGCAGACAAGCACCTAAGAAGGGAGAAGCACGACCAAAGCTATCAATATCGACCAGATCATAAAAATCTTGGCGCTGATAGCAGTCAGCAAACAGGCGCTTTGCTGGCCAGTGCGTCAGTTGAAAACATCCGTTGAGCTGAGCTAAATTTAGGCTCAGGACAGGGGCCACCTCTGGATTGGCATCGTTGGCCCACACCCAGTCAGCCTTGCTTTCAACGGCATAGCGCAGGGAACGGACGCCACAACCCGCCATTGCATCTAAGACACGCAGTGATGGATGATTTTGACGATAGACAGCAGCAGCAAGTACACCCAGATCACGAGCCGTTTGACTGGTGGAGCGGTAAAACGCATTTCGCACCTCAAACGTGACCTGTCCTTCTTGCCGTCGATTCATACTTGTTTTTCCAGTTCTATCCTAGACTCCTGAAGAGAAGCCCGTCAGTTAGCAGTTTCCCACTCCTGACTCCAGGTATAGAGTCAATTGCCAGCTTGTCAGACGATTATGGGCCCACCGTCGCTGATGAGCATTAGATATTAGACCGCGTCCACATCCTCAGTCTTACTCGGCGTTATCAGCAGGGAAAAGCTCAAGTAGTCAGACCTGAGATGTCGTTTTTGGATACATACAGTTGGGTTACCAACTCTGCTCGAGAAGTAACCTGAAGCTTCCGAAACATACGCTTGAGAGCTTGCTTTACCGAATTCTCAGTAATCCAAAGTTCACGACCAATTGCTGCATTGGTCCGTCCGGTAGCCACTAATTCTGCAATTTCTAATTCACGGGGCGTTAATCGTTGTTGAGCGACAGCCTGACGCTGTGGTCTCACAGTGGCCACCCAAGCCGATAGGTGCAGACAAATTGCACTTAAGTCAGCTAAGTCTTGATCGTCGAAGCTCGGCCTCGTTCGCTCACGGGTAAACCCAATTGCCCCTACTAACTGCCCTTGATTCACAACCGGCCCCGCCATCACGTGCCAATGATCGGGGCGCGGACAAATCACCTGCCAAACTTTAGGTGACGTCACCAGCCCTTCATGGACTGGGGCATGGCGCTCCACCAAATACCGTACGACTGGATTGTGCTCAATTGAAAAAGCCTGTTTTAGTGATTGAAACTTGCGGTCCATTAGAGGGAGCCGATCGAAGAAAAATAATCCCTGCCGTTGAGTAGCGAAATGCTCACCGCATTTTGGGATGACATGCGATCGCAACTCCCCTTCACTCGGCGCTGCACTAATAAGTGGCGAGGCAGAATCAAGTTAAAGATCAGATATTAGCAAATGCTCTACATGGCCCTCACCCCCAGCCCCTCTCCCAACATTGGGAGAGGGGAGAAAGATCCCCTCGCTATCTGCCTTTCTCCCCCTTCGCCCAGTATTGGGAGAGGGGGGCTGGGGGGGGTGAGGGCCAATGCAACGATATTGAATTTAATCAGGAATCTTCAAGTCAATTAAGCCTGTCTACTTAGCTGTGAACAAATACTGGATCGCCATAATCAAAGCCCCAAAGAGTAACCGATCGAGGACTGGGCGCAGTTGATTTCCTCTCCTAATCTTAGCGGTAGTCATCTAAACAGAAGCAAAAACTATGTCTGACTATGCACATCCTGAAGCTCTCATTGATACGCAATGGCTAGCGGACCACCTCAACGATCCGGCCATTCGGATAGTGGAAGTAGATATGAGTCAGGAACCCTATACCAACGGCCATATCCCAGGAGCAGTATTCTGGAATATCTTTTCAGATCTGCTGCAGCCTGATTTATCGATGAATCTGGAGCCAAATGCAATCGCATCTCTGCTCTCGCGCTCTTGCATCACTGAGGACACCATCGTGATTGCTTACGGCAGCTATCCCGGCACCGGAGCCTGGATTTTCTGGCTGCTGAGAACACTGGGCCATCAGAACGTTCTTGTTCTCAACGGTGGCTATCAAAAGTGGGTTGCAGAGGGTCGCCCCCTAGCAGCAAAGCTATCGAACTTTCCGGAGACAAAATATCCTAAGCCAACACCTAACTTCGCTCTACGGGTTACACATCCAGAAGTTCAAGCAGCCATCGAGCAAAGCGAGCAGACTCTACTTGATGTGCAAACGCCAGAAGAATATCGAGGCGAAGTCTTTCTTATGGGGTCGCCGCAAAGACAAGAACAGGCTGGACATATCTCCGGTGCAGTGTATCTTGAGCATGCATCGACCCTCAATGAAGACGGGACCTTCAAGTCAGTAAAGGAGTTGAGATCTCTCTACGAAAGTCGAGGTATTGCAGCAAACCAAGAGATATTTCCCTACTGTGCTATTGGTGGACGTTCGGCCTGTACTTAGTTTGTCTTGAAATATTTGCTGGGCTACCCTCATGTGCGCAACTACGACGGCTCCTGAAATGAATGGAGCCGTCTACCCAATGCTCCTATCGAGAAATGATTCAGAGGAACAAGACTCTCAAAAGCAAAACGAAGCACAGGAGAAGTCTAGTTAATCTATAAAATAATCAACCTTTTCCAGGTATTAGGGTTTAAGGTGGACTATCCTTTGTTCATCAGCATGTTTCCCGGCCTTCCATGCTTCCTCAGGTTCCCTTTGACCTAGCATCAGCGATGATTCGTGATCCCCTCGTGGTCTCGCCCCAAGCGTCGACGCTGGACGCAATCACTCTGATGCACAGTACCCGCTCTGCAGCTAATCTACAATCTTGCGATCAGAGAACCCGCTCAAGCTGCGTCTTAGCTATAGACAATGAGCAGGTCGTCGGCATCCTGACACAACAGGACGTGGTGCGCCTAAGCGTTCAGCAACAGCCGCTCACGCAGAGGGTGCAAGAAGTCATGACACAGCCGCTCGTAACCCTACAGGAACGTGCCGGACACGATCTACAAGCGATTCTCAGTCTACTTGAGCAGCATCAAATCCACCACCTTCCCATTCTCAACGAGCATCATGGCTTAGTGGGCCTGGTTACCCACGCTAGCCTGTCGCAGATCCTGAACGCGGCAAAGCTTCACCAGCGTGTCGAGAGTCTAGAGCAAGAGGTGGCACGCCTGCAGACAGAGAAAGAGCACATTATTGAAGAGCGCACCGCCGAACTACAGGTGCGCGAGAAGTTTTTACAAACGGTCCTAGATACCTTCCCACTCTCTGTTTTCTGGAAGGATCGAAACTCAGTTTTTGTGGGCTGCAACCACAATTTCCTCAGCGATGCAGGACTGTCATCAATGACCGACATTCTGGGCAAGACAGACTACGACATGCCCTGGAGCCGCGCTGAAGCAAGCGCCTATCGGGTCGCTGATCAGGAGGTTATGGATTCTGACACCCCAAAACTGGGAATCGTCGAAACCCAAATTCAGGCCGATGGTCGCCAACGCTGGCTAGAAGTTAATAAGATACCGCTCCATAATCTTAGAGGAGGAGTGGTAGGCGTTTTGGGTACCTACCAAGATATTACGCCTCGTAAGCAGGCCGAACAGGCCATGAAGCAGCAGCTAGCCGCCATCGAAGCAGCAGTTGACGGCATTGCAATTTTAGAGAGCGACAACTATCTCTATGCCAATCGAGCCCATTTAGAACTGTTCGGCTATGAACGCCTAGAAGACTTACTAGGCCAAACCTGGAAAAGCTTATACCCTCCAGAAGAACTGGCACGATTTGAGCAGAAGGTCTTTCCGATTTTGGAGCGAGACCGTGCTTGGCAGGGCGAGGTAACGGCGCTTCGTAAAAATGGTTTAACCTTTGCCGAAGGACTGTCCTTAACGCTCACCGATGACGGGCTGCTAATTTGCGTCTGTCGAGATATCAGCGATCGCAAGCGTGCTGAAGCAGCCCTACAGGAGAGTGAAGCCAGGTTTCGCTATTTAACCGACAATGCTCCCGTCCTCATTTGGATGGCGGGTCCCGACAAGATGTGCTCCCACGTTAACCAACGGTGGCTAGACTTTACCGGACAGCTAATGGAGGAACAGATCGGCGTCTGTTGGTTACAGAGGGTACACCCTGACGAAAAGCCGCTTTGCCTAGAGACCTATCTAAGCGCCTTCGAAGCCCGCCAAGGTTTTGAAATTGAGCATCGCCTGCAACGATTTGATGGTGAATATCGATGGCTACTGAATGCAGGTGTTCCGCGTTTTGACGTTGCTGGAGAGTTTTTGGGCTACATCGGCTCCTGCGTTGATATTAGCGATCGCAAACAGGCAGAGGATCATCTGCGGCAGCTCTCGACCCGTCTCAATCTGGCCGTAGAATCTGCCAATATCGGCATCTGGGAATGGGATATCACCCACAACCACCTCATCTGGGATGCGCGGATGCATGAACTATACGACACTCCTTTAGACGCTTTTAGTAACGTCTACGACGCATGGGTCAACCGGCTACACCCCGACGATCTCGCGCTCGCAGAGACCGTCTCCCAGCAGGCACTGCAAGGCGAAAAAGAATACGATACAGAATTTCGAGTGGTTCATACCGATGGTGCGGTCCGCTGCATCAAAGCCAATGCCCTTGTACAACACAACAGCCAGGGTGAAGCCCAACGCATGATCGGCATTAACTACGACATTACCGATCGCCAACGTGCCGAAGAACAAATCCGACGGTACACCACTCAGCTCGAAGCCTCCAATCGAGAATTAGAGTCTTTTTCCTATTCGGTGTCCCATGATCTGCGGGGTCCACTGCGAGCGATTGATGGCTTCAGCCAAGCCCTCCTCGAAGATTGTGGGGATCAACTTGATCAAGACGGCCAAGACTACCTCGGTCGAATCCGCAAAAACATCGATAGGATGGGAACGCTCATTGATGACTTACTGCGACTATCACGCGTCTCTCGCTCTGAGATCCGCTATGCAACCGTCAACCTCAGCCACTTGGCACAGGAAATCGTGCATGAGCTGCACACCTTAGAACCAGAGAGGCGGGTTAATGTCGTGATTGCTCCCAATGCCCAAGTCTCTGCCGACGCCACACTCATGCGGATCGTACTGACCAATCTGCTTCAGAATGCCTGGAAATTTACGAGCCATAGATCCGTAGCCCAGATCGAATTTGGTTTCAATCGCTTCAAGGACAAGACGGTTTACTTTATCAGAGATAATGGAGCAGGCTTTGACATGGCCTACGCTAAGATGCTCTTTGGTGTTTTTCAGCGCTTACACAGCGCCCACGAATTTCCAGGTACGGGAATTGGCTTAGCCACGGTGCAGCGTACTATTCATCGCCACGGCGGCACCGTATGGGCAGAAGGAGCCGTTAATAAGGGCGCAACTATCTCTTTCACCGTTCCCAACCCTTCTCTTGTTCTAGGAGCATAAAGTCAATAATGGCGTCCCCCCGTCCAATCCTGCTGGTTGAAGATAATCCCGATGATGAAAAACTAACGATTCGAGCCCTGCGAAAAGGTAAGATTACAAATCCGATTCAGGTTGCTCGAGATGGAGAAGAAGCTTTAGAGGCCATATTCGCCGCAGATCCCTTGCCTAGCGTGGTTTTGCTAGATTTAAAGCTTCCTAAAATCGAAGGTCTAGAAGTTTTACAGCGTATTCGAGCGCACGAACAGACTCGTCTGCTGCCCGTGGTTGTTTTTACGTCATCTAGCGAAGAGCGAGACATTGTCGAAAGCTATAGCTTGGGTGCGAACAGCTATGTGCGCAAACCAGTCAATTTTGAGCAATTTATTGACGCAGTCGCTCAGCTCGGGCTGTACTGGGTCTTAATTAACGAAGCCTTGCATGAGGATTAATGGCAACAATGGGGGAACCGCTCAAGATATTACTAGTTGAAGATTCTGAAGATGATGCACTACTGCTGCTGCGAGAACTACGCCAGGGTAACTTCACTCCCAGTTGGGAACGCGTACAAACGGCTACAACGCTGCAAGAACAGCTCACCCACAAAAATTGGGACATAATCATTTCAGACTACCGCATGCCTGGTTTTGACGCCCCTGCAGCGCTCAAGATTGTTCAACAAAGCGGCCTCGATATTCCGTTTATTGTCATTTCGGGCACTGTCGGAGAGCATTTGGCGGTGGAAATGATGAAGGCTGGCGCCCATGATTATTTGATGAAGAGTAGTCTGATCCGTTTGCCAGAGGCAGTGCGACGCGAAAGACGGGATGCTCACATTCGGGCAGAACGACAGCGGGCCGAGGTTCTCTTGAAGCAGCAGCTTGCCGCAATGGAGGCGGCTATCGACGGCATTGCCATTGTTCAGGATGGCGTTTACCTCTATGTCAACCAGGCCCATCTAAGATTGTTCGGTTACGATTGCGCGCAAGAACTGACGGGACAGAATTGGAAAATTCTCTACCCGTCAACAGAGATGGAGCGCGTTGAAAACGAAATTTGCCCCGCATTAAAGCGGAATGGAGCTTGGCAGGGAGATGCGATCGCAACCCGCAAGGACGGGTCAACCTTTATCCAGGGTCTTTCGCTCACGCTCGCAGAAGACGGACTGCTGATTTCTGTCAGCCGTGACATTAGCGACCTCAAGCAAGCCCAAGAACAGATTATCCACAACGCCCTACACGATGCCCTCACAGGGTTACCCAATCGCATTCTATTTTTAGAACGGCTAGAGCTAGCCATCAACCAAGCCCTCCGGGATGAGGACTACCATTATGCCGTCTTGTTCCTAGATTTAGATCGTTTCAAAGTGATCAACGATAGCTTGGGGCATGGGATAGGAGATCAGCTACTGCTAGAAATTGCCGAGCGGTTGCAAACGCATGTCCGCAAAATTGATCTCGTCTCCCGTCTCGGCGGTGATGAATTTGTCATTTTGCTCGAAAAAATCGACGGAGTGGAAACCGTTACTCAAATTACCGAACGAATTCTAGAGGGCTGCAAAACACCTCTCACCATTGAAGGCCACAGAATTTTTACCAGCATCAGCATTGGAATCGTGATCGGAAATCGAGACTACCACCATGCCTCAGATCTACTCCGCGACGCTGACATTGCCATGTATCGCGCTAAAGAGAAAGAGCATAACTCATATAAATTTTTCAATGCGATGATGCATACCCAAATGCTTAATCGCCTCACGTTAGAGACAGATCTCTATAAAGCCCTTGAGCAAGAAGAATTTATTATTCATTATCAACCTGTTTTCGATTTAATTGATGATGCATTGGTTGGATTCGAAGCTTTAGTCCGTTGGCAGCACCCAACCCATGGTCTTGTCTTCCCAGACACATTTATTCCGATCGCAGAAGACACGCGATTAATCACACGTCTCGACAATTGGGTCTTTAGACAAGCCTGTCAACAGATGGCACATTGGCAACAGAATTTTCCAAACTGCTCTGACCTAAAAATTAGTATTAATCTTTCTGCCCAAGATCTACAAACCTATGACCTGATTGACAATATTGATACCATCCTTACTCAAACAGGCTTAGAAGGACGCTCGATCATCATAGAAATTACTGAGAGCATGCTCATTGAAGACATTGAAAAAACGGTCGACATCTTAGCTCAAATAGAATCTAGAAATATCCAGATCAGTATTGATGATTTTGGCACAGGCTATTCCTCTCTCAACTATCTACATCGCCTGCCCGTTAACAATCTCAAAATCGATCGCTCTTTTGTGACCCAGATACAAGAAGAAAACCGCAACTGCCAAGTTGTCAATACGATTATTGCACTCAGCAGTCAGCTAGAGTTAACCTCTGTAGCTGAAGGAATTGAGAGGCCACAACAGCTGCAGAAATTGAAGCAGCTTGGATGTCGATTCGGTCAAGGCTATTTATTTTCAAAACCCCTCTCACCTGCCGATATTGAGACAAATTTTCTGTCTCGATGATCAATGCCTAGCACTATTCAATTTCTTTACGAGCGCTCGGTTATCCACCAAAGCTATCTAATTGTTCCATTTGCTTACGGAACTGTAGCAGGCGTGGTTGTTTACTCCTACTGTTTACTGTCGTTAGTTACAAATCAAGCACCATTACATAAGATAGAAAATCCAGCAGATCGATATACAGAGAGGCTGGAAAGCATCATTGAAATTGCCAAAGACCATTTAGATAGAGAACTTCAAGAAGAACAGCCCCTCGGCTATTATCAACAGCATTACGTCTATCGCCATAACCTGATCATCATTTCAGCGATCGGTGGCAAAATCTTTTACGATCACTATCCCCCTAGCCATCTCAACAATATTGCAGCCCCCAAAATCTTTGCCAGCGAGCAGGACTGCATCCACTGGGTGAAACAGGGACTCGATCGTTAGCAGCCCGCGCCCAAAAATAGATCAGAGATTGCAGTGTCCTTTAGTCTTTCACCGCAGACTGACTAGAAATGGCAATATAGACACCCAAAATAACGAGAGCAAAAGCGACCTCGTTGAATAAGCTCAACGTCTCTGAGAATAGAATCCAAGCCCCCAATGCCGACAGCACTGGCTCCAGCAGATAGGAGAGCGCCACCACCCCTGACGATAATCGACTCAGGCTATAGGTAATCAACCCTTGTCCTAGAACCTGACTGACCAGGGCCAAGCCAATTACAGCAGCCCACCCCTGACTTGAAATCGGGAAAAATTGATGCTCCACGACAAGGGCAATCACACCCGTAATCAAAGCGCCAATCGTCGAAGTACTCAAAAGAATGACAGGGGCCGACAGCCGCGTTCGCAATCGTTCTAGCGTCAGTAAATAGACACTTAAAAACAGGGCCGACAGCAGCGCGGCTCCATCTCCCCAAGCTTGTTGGGCGTCTAACTGAACGTCTCCAAAGCCAATGGCAACTGCCCCCCCGAGACTGATAGCTAACCCTACTAAAAAACGAGTGTCAAACCGTTGACGCCACAGCAGCCAAGCGCCCAGCGTTGTAAACAGTGGAGCTAGATCGCTGAGCACCATTGCGTTCGCCACGCTGGTACGCGTCAGCGAGAACGCCCAGAGGGGTAAATCGACGGCCGCAATAACGCCCGCCAGCAATAATAAGGCCCATTCATCGACTGCGAGGGGGTTTGACGACGTTTCCGACGGCCGCAACAGCCGCTCCACTCCAGCCCATAGACTCAGTGGGACAATCGCAATCCAGAAGCGATGGCTAATCGTAGCAATCGGACCAATCTCAGTGGTACTGATCTTAATAAAAATAGCGGCACAGGCAATGGCCATAATGCCAGTTAAGAGAGATGCGATAGCCAAAGGCTGACCTTCAAGCATCGCAACAAAAGTCGTCCCCTGACGTGGCTGAATCTTTTGGTGCTCCATCATAGAGAGATCAACGCCAAGTTTTCAAAGTATCATGCAGCAGGGCTCTGGCAACGCTTTAGAGAACTGCCGTCACCAGGAATGAGCCATCACGGCTCTTGCTGCCACGCTATATAATCAGCCAAGCGCCAAGAGACAGACGTATCTCGCCCCTCAGACTTTGCTCGATAGAGCGCTTTGTCAGCAGCCTGGATTAATAGCTCAGGCGTAATATTAGATGTGGGAACCGCACTGACCAGCCCAAAACTCACGGTCACAACAGGACTGACCTGCGACGTTGCGTGGGGAATCTGCAACCGCTGGATGTTAGCACGCATATTATCGCAAAGCTGCAGCGCTCCCTCCAACGTTGTCGTCGGTAAAATAACCGCAAACTCTTCGCCTCCGTAACGCGCCACAAGGTCCGCAGGACGTCTCGTTCCCTGCTCAATCGCCTGAGCCACCTGACGCAGGCAATCATCTCCAACCTGATGCCCATAGCGATCATTGAAATTCTTGAAATAGTCCACATCACATAGGACCAAAGAGAGACAGAGCTGTTCACGCTGTAGTCGCTTCCAGGTTTGATTGAGATAGTCATCAAAACGGTAGCGGTTAGCAACCTGCGTCAGAGCATCAAGATTAGCCAGCCGTCGCAACCTGTCATTCGCTTGCGCTAGTTGAACCTCCGTTTGCTTGCGCTGCTCAATTTCTTTCTGAAGCGATGCTCGCAAAGAACGCAGCCTTAGATGGACCTTGATACGAGCGAGGACTTCTTCATCTTGGAACGGCTTAGTGACATAATCTACGCCCCCTAAGGATAGTCCCTTCACCTTATCTACAGCATCCTTGTGAGCCGTCATAAAAATGATCGGGATCTCACTGGTTTCAGGATTAGCTTGGAGCCTTTTACAAACCTCAAAGCCGTCAAGATCAGGCATGCGAATATCGAGCAAAATCAGATCAGGTTGCTCATGAGCAACCTGCCCAAGGGCATTATGGCCATCGGTCGCCAGCCAGACCATAAACCCAGCCGTCCTGAGCGTTTGTGCAAGCACATGCAAGTTAGTCGGCACATCGTCAACGATGAGAATATTCGCTTGTGACGTTGGTGCAGCCTGCACGTGAAACCTCGCCAGTATGTATTGATTGAGTCTAACAAGAGCCTCAACGAGGCAGCACTTGACTTAGTTCATTATCTATTGTGGAGCATAATTTGGGGCGATTACCTCCGGGAGATTACCGAAAACGACCAAAATTACTGAATTAACGCCCAAATAACGGAACTAGTGCCTGGGGGACTTGAGAGCAGTAGTGAGGAACGCTTTCAGTTGATTAACCTGCAAATCATCAATGAGATGAGCGAGATAACAGCAAAAGGGCTGCAGAGCTTCATCAGCCTGCTCTAACGGTTCTAATTCATCTAGAATTTCGTAAATACTGCCCTTCTGGGCCAAGTAATAGAAAGCCTCTAACCGATCGATTGGCGGCAGCTTCAGCTTCTGCTCAGAGGGTCGTTCATCAACTTGGATGTTGGGAACATGCTGCTTAACCCATTGCAGATGCAGGTATTGCTGTAGCAGATGTAGTAACTGATCAACCTGGACAGGTTTAGGAATAAAGGCATTACAGCCCGCGTCTCGACTGCGCTGCCGATCGAGCGGCGAAACACTAGCAGAAGACGCAATCACCGGTACATGCTGCAGCTCAGGTACATTGCGCAATGCGCGACTCATCTCTAAACCGTCCATCACAGGCATGACCAAATCTACAAGAATCAAATCTGGTTGGCATTCAATCGCCGTCTCTAAGCCCTCCTGACCATTGCTAGCCTTCAGCACCTTGAAGCCGAGCCGACCCAATACATCACTGAACATTTCTCTATTGCTAGTCTGATCATCAACAATTAAGAGCGTTTTAGATTCTCCCTGATAGCTGACCACGGTGCTGGTGTCTTTGAAGCGGGCAGTCGCGTTTTCTCGAGCTGGAACAACTGGCAAATCTACAATAACAGAAAAGATACTACCCTCTTGTAAGCGGCTCCGGACCTGAATTTCACCCCCCAGCAGTATCATTATTTTTTGGCTCACGGCTAATCCAAGCCCAGTCCCTCTACGCCGAAAATCCCCTTCTGCAGCCTGCTCGAAAGGCAAAAAGATGCGAGTCAGATCATCAGGCGGGATACCCACCCCCGTATCGACGACTTTAAAGCGAAGACGCTGAACTTGAGAAAAACTCTGATGCTGCGGGGCTTGGTGCAGGGGCTGCGCATACTGATCGCAGTCAACGGAGAAGGTCACACTTCCCTGGAGGGTGAACTTCAGCGCGTTATCTAGAAGATTCATCAGCACCTGCCGGAGTCGTTTTTCATCCGCGTGAATCGCGCTCGGCAAAGCTGGAGAAAGGTGATAAAAAAAGTTGAGTCCCTTCTGCTTGGCCTTCATCTGAGAAATATTCACCAATTCCATCAAGAAATCAGGGAAATGGATATCTGCCGCCTGTAGCTCCATGCGCTCAACTTCAATTTTGGAGAGATCGAGCAAATCATCGATCAGGTTGAGAAGATGCTCGCCACACTCCAAAATGACACGGATACCTTTTTGCTCCTGCGATGACAGTGCATTTGAACGGCGCAAGATCTGGCCATAGCCTAAAATTCCGTTCAGCGGCGTTCGGAGTTCATGACTCATATTCGCCAAGAAATTACTTTTCGCTCGGTTAGCCAGATCGGCTTCTCTTTTCGCCTGAGCAAGTGCTGCATTCTTCTGAGTGAGTTCCTGCCGCTGCAGCTTCTCTTGCTCAAGCAGCTGAGCATGAGCAAGAGCAATACCGACCTGGCTAGCGACGGCTTCTAGGAGCGCGATCTCTTCTGAAGTCCACTGGCGTGTCAGCTGCTCTTGCTCGGCAGCGGGCAGCGCCATAAAGTCGGGCCGAGAAAGAGGGGGGCCACAATGGTGCAGCACAATGGCCCCATTTGGCTGTCCCTGGTATGAGGTTCGAACCATCAGTGCGGACTTCAGCTCTAGCTCCCGGTCGACTGGGATAGCACGCTGCAGGCCTGGATCATGATAAACATTGGTGACACCAAGCGCTTGCTCTTGAGCTAGAACTTCCTGAACGCAGGGTGTTTCCTCCACAGAAATATTCACCCCCAATGTCGATCCATACCCTTCTGACAGGTACTCTCCCACAATGGGAAACGCCTGAGTTTCAGAAAAATAATAGTGAATATGACAGCGACTGACTTGGAACGCCTCACCAATACGCTTGACAGTCGTTTGAAAAATCTGTTGGGCATCTAGGCTCTGACGAATCTCTTGGGTGATATCTCGCAACAGCAATTCTCGCTGGACCTGTTGCTCTAAAGCTTGCTCGACCTGTGCCTGCTCAGTCATATCTTGAACGACGGCTAGACAATAACTAGCATCACTGACCGGAGAGTGTATGACTGACACGGTCGTTTCAGCCTTGAGAATAGAGGCATCTTTGCACAAGTAGCGCTTTTGCAACCTCAGGTGAGGAACTTGACCTGAGACAATTGCCTTAATACTTTCGAGCGAGGATTCTAGATCTTCAGGGTGGGTTATGTCGGTAATCCGCATACCACCACAGAGTTCGGCTTCGGTATAGCCCACCATTTCGCAAAAACGATGATTGACGTGGGTCAAACAGCCCGTCCGCGTATCACTTTCTGCTAGCCCTACAGCAGCTTGCTGAAATGTGGCCTGGGCCCTCGCTTCACGGAGCTGCCTCTCCGCCGTCCCGTCATCTTGGGCAGATAGAACTTTGTACTGTGGGAGAAAGGGTTGGTCTCGCTCTAGGTGTTGAACTTGCGCCAGAGCTAGACCAACCTGATGGGCAATCAACTCCAATGTTTGCAGCTCATCTGGAGTCCACTCACGAAGGGCATTACACTGACTGAGAATAATAGCGCCGTTGGGCTGTTGCTGATGGGATGTCCGTACGGTCACCATCGACCTCAAAGCTGGGGTCAAAATCTGTGAACAGAGGGAATCAAGCTGAGAATTCTCAGGAACATCTTTAATCGCAATGGGCTGATCTACCGCCAGCAGTTTCTGAGCGCAGGGATTAGAGGCGACAGGAAATTTAAGGCCGACCAAAGACAGAAAGTTTGAGGTTTGATACTCGGCCACCGCAGCTAGATGGGGTTCTGATTCATCGCTGTAAAGATAGATATGGCAACGACTAACCCGAAACCCATCTCCTAGACGTTCGGCAATGTTTTGCAGACTGTGCTGAGTTTGTACAAGCTGTTGAGTCTTCAGACTGCTGTGAACATCTTCAGTGATATGCTCTAGCAAATTTATCTGTGCAGAGCTTAGCTCAAGAGGTTGTGATGGCTGAGGGGAAGAGCGCTGGGACAGTAGATTGGATAGCACAGGCATCACCTCGACCAGTAAAGCGATGCGCCCAGCCTCGATCTCGATCGGAGAAAGAAGACAGCGAGCCACAGTACTGCCTGCGACGGAGCCGATCCTCCACTGAGCAATAACGGTTGCTCCCTGCTGAATTTGCTGTTGATAGGTTCGAAGGT
Source organism: Acaryochloris thomasi RCC1774 (assembly GCF_003231495.1). Classification (NCBI taxonomy): domain Bacteria; kingdom Bacillati; phylum Cyanobacteriota; class Cyanophyceae; order Acaryochloridales; family Acaryochloridaceae; genus Acaryochloris; species Acaryochloris thomasi. The sequence continues at coordinate 446,165 of NZ_PQWO01000002.1, read as the reverse complement.
CTGAGGGTTCTACGTTAGGGTGATCCCGATCGCGCAGCTCATCTAGGCTAGTCGCTTGCCAAACCGTCAATCCAGCCTGATTGGCCCACCAAATCTGCATCCGATCGGGGTCAAAGATAAAGATGGGGGTTTTGAGTAAGTTAAAAGGTGCCAGATCTAATGTCGTCATGCTCACAAACGATCCACAAAGCCATAACCCCGATGTTTTCGTTGTTAAATGTCTGTCTGATGGGGATTCAGAACCGCCATCCATTGATCTTAGTCAACAAACTGACCGTCGCTCGGGGCTGACTTGGTTTAGAATATTAAAAAAACTTTACGATTGCCCTCGGCAATTTTAGACCTTTCGCTTGTTCCTCACTTTTAACGTACCTGCCTGGACCGTCTTATGACACTTCCCATTCGCAATGTTGCCATCATCGCCCACGTTGACCACGGTAAGACCACGCTGGTTGATGCACTCTTGAAGCAGTCGGGTACTTTTCGTGACGGGGAAGAGGTTCCAGATTGCGTTATGGACTCCAACGATCTGGAGCGGGAGCGAGGGATCACGATTCTGTCCAAAAATACGGCGGTGAACTATGAAGACACGCTGATTAATATTGTCGATACGCCGGGTCACGCCGATTTTGGGGGTGAGGTTGAGCGCGTTTTGGGGATGGTAGATGGCTGTCTGCTGATTGTGGACGCGAATGAAGGACCAATGCCCCAAACTCGATTTGTGCTCAAAAAGGCTTTGGAAAAAGGGCTGCGCCCCATTGTCTTAGTGAATAAGATTGATAGACCTCAAGCAGATCCCCACGGCGCAGTTGATAAGGTTTTAGATCTCTTTCTTGAGTTAGGGGCCGATGACGATCAGTGCGATTTCCCTTATTTGTTTGCGTCGGGTCTGGATGGGTTTGCCAAGGAAGAGATGGAGGACGACAACGAAGATATGCGTCCGCTGTTTGAATCCTTTTTGCACCATGTTCCACCTCCAGCAGGCGACCCTGAGAAGCCGCTACAGCTTCAGGTGACGACGCTTGACTATTCTGATTACTTGGGCCGTATTGTGATTGGGCGGCTTCATAACGGCACCGTCAATGCGGGTCAGCAGGCGGCTTTGGTGACCGAAGATGGGTCGATTGTAAAGGGAAAAATCTCGAAGCTGATGGGTTTTAAGGGCCTCAGCCGCGTGGAGCTAGAGTCGGCTTCGGCAGGAAATATAGTTGCGATCGCAGGTTTTGCAAAAGCCAACATCGGCGAAACCATCACCTGCCCCAACGAACCCCAAGCTTTGCCATTGATCAAAGTAGATGAACCCACATTGCAAATGACCTTCTGCGTCAATGACTCGCCCTTTGCAGGCAAAGAGGGCAAGTTCGTCACCTCTCGACAGATTCGAGATCGCCTAATGCGAGAGCTGGAGACAAATGTAGCACTGCGCGTAGAAGAAACAGACTCTCCCGACCGGTTCGCCGTCTCAGGGCGTGGAGAACTGCACCTAGGCATTTTAATTGAGACCATGCGCCGTGAAGGGTATGAATTCCAAGTCTCGCAACCTCAGGTCATCTACCGCGAAGTGAAGGGCCAACCTTGCGAGCCTTACGAATACCTTGTTCTAGATATTCCTGAAGAGGGTGTTGGGGGTTGCATTGAGCGACTGGGCACCCGCAAAGGCGAAATGCAAGATATGCAAATGAGTAATGGCCGCAGTCAGCTTGAGTTTGTGATCCCAGCTCGGGGCCTAATTGGCTTCCGGGGTGACTTCATGCGGCTCACCCGAGGCGACGGGATTATGAACCACAGCTTTTTAGACTACCGACCGATTGCCGGTGATATCGCAGCGCGTCGCAATGGCGTCATTATTTCCTTTGAAGAAGGTAAAGCCACCTTCTATGCCCTCAAAAATGCTGAGGACCGGGGAACCTTCTTTATTGAACCAGGCGCAAAGGTCTACAAGGGCATGATCGTCGGCGAACACAATCGCCCTCAAGATATTGATCTCAACGTATGTAAAACCAAGCAGCTCACGAACCACCGCGCCGCTTCTGGCGATGAACTCGTTCAGCTTCAGGCTCCAGCCGACATGAGCTTAGAGCGCTCCTTAGAGTACATCGGTCCCGACGAACTAGTCGAGGTTACTCCTGAATCCGTGCGTCTGCGGAAGCTCTCGAAAAAGAAACTAGCGAAGCGTTAATCGGTATCAGAACGATACATCACAGCATCCTCGAAAATGATAGGCTCAGAGGCTAATTCGCTTGTGAGGAGGCGTTTGCGATGGTCAACTTTGTACGGTCATACTGGCAGCGTTCCATTCAGGGACAGAATTCCGCCCAACTACTGACCCTGGCAACGCTCTGCATCGCACTCTTATCCGTCTCCTTTGCACCTATCTTTATTCGTCTCAGTGAGACGGAATTAGGAGCCAACGGAACCGTTCTGAATCGCCTCTTGATTTTTGCAGCGGTGTTTGGGACCGGTCGATATATCGCTCAAGTACAGGCCAGCCCCAAAAAGCTCGAACCCGAAGCACCCATCACCTGGCAACAATGGTGCTTGCTTGTCAGCGTGGGGTTTGTTTCTGTCATTTCGCTGGGGCTGTGGGCTTTATCACTGGAATACACCAGCGTGGCAAAGTGTATGTTGCTGAGTAACCTAACGCCAATTTTTACCAGTTTGGGCGCTTGGCTTTGTTTTGGGAAGCGCTTCGACACACGTTTTTTAGCCGGGATGGCGATCGCACTCTCGGGAGCAATTTTTTTGGGTCTTGCGGATCTCAAAAGTGCAAATGGCTTCCTAGCGGGCGACCTATACGCTCTACTATCAGCCGTATTCTTAGGCATTTACTTCTTATTAGTTGAACAGCTCAGACAGCGCTTTTCAGCCACAACCATCTTGCTGTGGCGCTGCGCTATTGGCAGCACTCTCTTGCTACCGCTTGTCTGGTGGACAGAAGGTCAATTATTTCCCACTACCCGCGTCGCTATCTTGGCGGTACTGGGTTTGGGCCTGATTAGTGAAGGGCTGGGTCAGCGACTGATTGCCGCCTGCATGGATCAGCTATCTTCTAGTTTTGTCTCATTGTTCCTGCTCTTGGAACCTATTATCAGCGCAGTCCTAGCCTGGTTCATTTTTTTGGAGCATCTCAAAATCAGCACTTGGCTATGCTTTGTAGTAGTCTTGACCGGCCTTGCCCTTGCCCAGACTAGCCAATCAGCCCAGCACGAAGATGTTGAGGTTCCTTTGACTCCTTCCGCGCCCTAATCAGCAGCGGAATCCTCTTCCTCTGTAGAGATCAAACCTTTTAGCTAGCCTGAAGATGAAGCTGCCGTTCTGGGAAGATATTGGCTAGCGATCGCAACAATTCCTCTAGCAACCAGTGATCGGTAAAACCCTTGGCACGATACTCAATTACCAACTGCTCATAGAACCAGCGGGTTTCTTGACGGCGAGACTTAAAGTAGTCCTCCCAGAGACTTTCTCCGTGACTATGGAGACCGGCCTCTAGAGACCGCGCATTATGCAGCTTGTCAGCCAGAGAGATAAAAACCGCTTCAGCGGGCGCGGCTCTGAGCTGCGTGAGATAGCGCAGCTTGCGCTCTTGCCAAGGGGGCTGAGGTTCCGTTGTCAGCTCAGTTTCAGTGACCGCCGCAACGTAAGCCGCCACGGTTGCCCCAAACCGCTGCTCAATTTCGGTGACAGTGACGCCCTGATCTTCGACTGCATCATGCAGTAGTGCAGCGATAGCCTGCTCTTCAGTACCGTTATTTTCGAGCACCAGAGCCGCTACACTAATAAGGTGGGCCAGATAGGGTGTGTCATTAATTTTACGGCGTTGGCTGTGGTGCAGAGTGGCTGCCCAAGCAAGAGCCTCGCTGAACTTTTCATTAATCATAGATTCATTGTGCCCCGTAACTGAGGTAAATATCGACTAGGCGCACCCTCCATGAGCAGCCCCCTAATCACATTAACGACTGACTTTGGCCTCACGGATGTTTATGTCGGCGTCATGAAAGGCGTCATTGCTCAGGTCAATCCAGAGCTGTCGGTGATTGACCTCAATCATGCTATTCCGCCCCAGAACATTGCCCTTGCTAGTTTTCAGCTCGGAAATGCCTATCCCTATTTCTCTGCCAATACGGTGCATGTGGTGGTGGTGGATCCGGGCGTAGGCAGCTCGCGGCGCGCCATTGCTTTCCAGACCGATGCAGGTTTTTTCGTTGGGCCGGATAATGGTGTTTTTAGTAGTGCACTGCAGACAGCCCATACGGTAACGGCGGTGGAGCTGAACCAGCCTCAATATTGGCGGACCGGCAACCCTAGCGCAACTTTTCACGGACGCGATATTTTTGCGCCTGTGGCAGCCCATCTCGCGACAGGGTTTCCGCTGGTGGCGATGGGAGCGGCCCTTGATCCACAGCAGCTTGTGCAGCTCAACCATATTCCGCCACAGCAATCTGAACAGTGGGTGATGGGAACGATCCAAGCCATCGATTATTTCGGCAATCTGATCACCAATATTCCTGCTGCTGCGATTCCTTCAGACTGGACAGTTAAGATCGGGGAACATCTTGTCCCAGAGGGCACAACCTATGGCAGTGTCTTGCCGGGACAGGCGGTTAGTTTAGTGGGTAGCCACGGCTGGCTAGAGGTTGCGGTTAATGGTGGCAATGCCCAGGCTCAGCTGCAAAGTCAGGTTGGAGATCGCATCCTTATGTTAATTACAAACTAATTTCGTCTCCTGATTGCTCAGTACAATGGAGAAGTTCAAGACGGGTAACGCGAGGAATCGGAGCATGTTTTTGCAAGCCCTTGAAGAAACGGGTGAAGTTTACCAGGGTCACTTCGGTGAATTTGAAGTGACTAAACACGATCGCATCGGCGTGGTCGTCTATCGCGGTGCATTGTTGGTCGCAGCTCTTGCCTTTGCGGTGGGTGCAATCCTCATTTTGCGATGGGGACCGCAAGCTTCAGTTCTCAACAGTCTTACGGCACTCTTTTTAGGCTTTTGCGCCGCGATGGGCGTTAGCCTTGCCACTATTCATATCTACATGGTTTCTCTGCATCGAACGCTGCAGGTCTTTTGGGCGATTGGGACCGGCGCAGCTCTGTGGCTCTGTGTTCGGAGTGCTGAACCTTTGGCAGCAGCTATTTACAATCATCCCGTCAATCTGATGGCGGTGGGCTGGATTTTTGTGGCGCTCACGGGTTTGTTTTTTAAGGAGGCGTTCTGCTTTAATCGCCTAGAGACTAAGTTTTTGACCTTTATTGCGCCTGTATTACTACTAGGGCACTGGCTTCAGTTGTTACCCATCGCAGCAGAGCGATCGCTCTTGGGAGCATGGGCTGTCCTGTTCCTGATTTTTGCCCTGCGGAAAGTGGTGCAGCCTATTCCTCCTGATATTGGAGATAAAAGCGTCTTTACCTACCTTGAGGAGCAGAAAGCTTAGGTCAGTGAAGGTAGAACCATTAATTTCTGTCAGGGACGTTGAAGCTAGCAGTCTTTTTTATCAGACCCTTTTAGGATGCGAGAGCGCTCATGGTGGAGATGAGTATGAGATGTTGACTCATGAGGGGAAATTGCTGTTGCAGCTTCATTGTCGGAATGCACTGGAGCATCCTGGGATGTGTGCTTCTGAAATACCGGTTGGGAATGGGGTAATTTTGTGGTTTCGCACTGATAATTTTGAGGAAAGTGTCTCTAAAGTGCGAAAGCTTGATCCAGAGATAGTTGCAGAACCACACGTCAATCAAAATGCTCGCCAGCATGAGATCTGGTTCCGTGACCCAGATGGGTATTTAGTCGTCATATCTGACAACATTGGTGATGCAAGGGACTAATTAGCTAGAGAAGGTGAATAGCGAGAAAATTACACTAACTTATTGTAAAAAGTTAATGTATTTCGTAGCTTTGAACGGTGAAAATTATCAGCGTGAGAAAAAGTAGCAATATTTGTGAATTGGGTATAAGTCTAATGTTTGTATTCAACAGATGAAGATTCCTGCTGTGTCATAACCATTGATTAACACCCTGCTCCGTTGAAATAAAATTAGCGAGTGCTATCAGGAGCTAGCTCATCAAGAATTGCTCGAAGGTCTGTGGGTGATGAAGTGATGGCATCTCCACCTAACTCATTAACTCGTTTTTTATACTTCTTTGCCTTTTGAGTGGAGCAATAAAAGAGATAAGGATTAGTTATATTTTTTTGCCTGACTTCTTCAAGTAAATTGACACCCGCATTCTCAATATATTGACCACTTTCAGTGCGTCCCATGTCAGATAGAATTAACCGGTAGTTATTCTTGCTAAGCTTTGCCAGACCATCCGAGGTGCTTAAAGCTAAATCTACTCGATAACCTCTACTTTGAAGTAGCTCGATGAAGTAGCTATTATTTTTTGGATTGTCATCAACCCACAAAATTGCATTCGATTGTGCTAAGCCTGCAGTCTCTACTGATTCTAATGAAATAACTTTTGGTTCTATAGCTTCAATTTCAGGATTTATCCCTAATCCATCTACTGTTTTGCGTAATTCATTCAGTTGTTTTTGCAGGTCGTCAATGAAATTTTGCTGTTGCTGGTTAACTTCTTTCATTGAAAGCTTTTGTCCACCGACCTCGATTGTGAATCCCCGATCTTTTGCAGATTCAATTAGGGCCGCGACCTGACGACGGTAAGAGAAAACTATGTAAAATACAATGGCAGGCCATGCCGAAGTTGCTAATGCTTCAATGAGTTTGATTATTGAATCCATTTGGATCAATTAATGAATTTATCCCCAACTAACGAATGATTATATGGCAGTCTGTTGCATAACAACCCTTATCGTTGGATTATCTTTCACTCGTTGTATTTTCCTCATTGTGGCCTAATGCGACAGAACCAAGTCGATAATAATGTGCATAGTGTTATGCCCAACCAACTACAGGACAATATATTTGGAGTTCCATTAACTTTTCTCTAAAAGTTAATGGAATCATCAAAAATCTAAAACACCCGCCACTTCAGCACTGCAGTTGATTTATGGTTCTCTTCTACTCACGACCTAAATCATATTTCACTAAGTTTCCACGCGACAGAATAAAAACTTAGTGTAATCACTCTCAACTCGCTCCGAGCAAGCCAGCCAACAAAGCTTTCTGAGCATGAAGCCGATTCTCGGCCTGATCCCAAATGCGAGACTGCGCCCCCTCCATCACTTCATGGGTAATCTCTTCACCCCGATGAGCAGGCAAACAGTGCAGTACGATCTCATCTCTATTCACCAACGCCAAAACTGCTAAATTCACCTGACACATCTTAGAGATGGAGTTGGGACCTATCCAGGCACTCAGAAGCTTGTCAGAGATAGCCGTAATGAAAATTCGCGTTGCACTCGGGTATATTCTGACAGAGATGCACAATTGATAGACTTTAGAAAGACTTTGAAGTGAGTTGAAATGACATTTGACCAAATTGAAGGCACCTGGGAAGAAATTCTGACTCACGCTCCTGATCTGGAGGGGCACAGGTTGCGTGTGATCTTATTGGATGATGTCTCCGAACATGAGCAGAGTATCTCAGACGCTCTAAAGGCTAAAAAGCTGAAAGCACTTCGCACCTTTGCCTCTGATCCTTTATCTGACGTGCCGCCACTATCTGATGAAGCCATGAGCCGGGAAAGCATCTATGCCGAGCAGGGCTGATGATTCTCGTTGACACCAACATTCTGCTACGCATAGAACAAAAAAATCATCCACAATCAGCTCAAGCCTTTCAAGCAACAGAAAATCTGATCAAAAACGATTGTGAGCTGTTTGTCGTGCCGCAGATTTTTGCGGAATTCTGGAACGTCGCAACCAGACCCAGTGATAAAAATGGTTTAGGCATGTCCTGTGGTTGGACGGCTAGCAAAATTAAGCAGTTGAGAGAGATCTTTACGCTACAGCATGATCAGCCCCAGAATTATGATCAGTGGCTTGATCTGGTCTCTCGCTACGAGGTCAAAGGCAAAAATGTTCACGATGCTAGGCTTGTTGCTGCCATGCTGGTCCAAGACTCAACTTACGTGCTGACCTATAACGTGAATGACTTCAAGCGATTCCAAGAAATTACGGTCATTCAGCCAGGTGATGTTGACGAAGAATTCGCTTTAATTGAAAAACCAAGCTGAGACAACTGGAAGCAAGCCACACCTTCAACTCGCGCCAAGTAAGCAGGCCAATAAAGCCTTCTGAGCATGAAGTCGATTCTCAGCCTGATCCCAAATGCGGGACTGAGATCCTTCCATCACCTCATGGGTAATCTCTTCACCCCGATGTGCAGGTAAACAGTGCAGCACGATCGCATCTCTATCCGCCAAACCCAAAAGCTCTGAATTCACCTGATACGGCTCAAACAGAGGGATACGGCTCTCAGCAGAATCCTCTTGACCCATGCTGGCCCATACATCGGTGTATAAAATATGTGCCCCTTCCGCAGCAGCCTTAGCGTCTGTGGTGATAGTGATTTCACTGCGATCACAAGCAATCTGCCGAGCTTTTTGTACAACGTTGGCAAGCGGTTGATAGTCCGGTGGCGCAGCAATCTGAATATTAACTCCCGTGAGCGCACAGCCCAGCAACAGCGAATGGGCCATGTTGTTGCCGTCACCAAAGTACGTGAGGGTCAGACCTGAGAGCTGCTCAAAGTTCTCTTGAATGGTCTGCAAGTCAGCCAGCACCTGGCAGGGGTGGGCAAGATCCGTGAGAGCGTTGATCACCGGCATCTGAGCGTTATGGGCAAAGGTTTCTAGGTCTTGCTGCTCATAGGTCCGAATTGCGATCGCATCCAAATATCGATCTAGGACTCGCGCCGTATCTTCTAGCGGCTCCCCGCGTCCCACCTGCGTCACGCTGGGATTGAGGTCAATCACCTGCCCCCCAAGCTGATACATGGCAACAGAGAAACTCACCCTCGTACGGGTCGAAGCCTTCGTAAACAAAAGCCCCAAAACCTTTTTCGAGACCGGCGTCACAGTCCCCTGCTTCATCTGGGTCGCCAGGGTTAACACGCCCTGTAGCTCAGTCGCACTCAAGTCCGCCAAACTCAAGAGATCCCTGCCGACGAGTGCCTCCATAGGTGCTTCCCTTCGCTTTCTTAAAGACTTAGCATAGCCCTTTTTGACAGAGAAATAGGCCGGTTTGTGGACCAGATGTACGACCAGATGTAAGACCAGCTCTTAGCTCGACTTTATCTATCAAGCGGCATAGAAAAGTAGTTCAGACCAGACATTGAACAGTTGCTTGGGAACTTTTACACTTTCTATCTCTCCTCCGAAGGAAAGGTAGGCGTTCTCCCTCCAGAATTGGGGGGCTGGGGAGAGCTATATTGGAATTCTCAAACATCCTCTTAACCCTAAAGCGCGACCGACTCCTCTGGGTTCCTTGGGTTTTCAGATGGTTCTGAGACAGGCACAGGAGTATTGCCCTCAACGCGATTTAGCGGCTCCTCAAGCTCCCCAACATTAGAACTAGGAGAGGTACTCGGCTGCGGTGTCTCGGGAACCGTTTCCAGTTCGGGCGTGGCTTTAGGCAGCGGTGAACGCTCCGCTTGAGGGGGAGCAGGTGCAGAAAGCTGAGGCTTGGGCTTTCGTTTAGCCGCATCAAAGGGAGAAGGGGTTTGAGGAATCGATCGCGTTTCTAATCGCTCTAACAAAGTCTGGACTTTCTTCAGCAAAGCCTGATCGCCTGGAGCCTTTTGCCGAGTCCAGCCAATCGCAGCACTGGGGCCTCGCTGAACATGAGTCAGCATCGCCCCCCAGGCAATAGCATCTTTCTGGCGAGGCTGCACGGCCAACGTCGCATTGACCCGTCCTTTGAGTCGCCCAGCATCAGACCTCAGCATGGCGCGTACGTCTTCGGGCCGCGTTTTCTGATCTTCAAAAACCGCCAGTGCCGCCTGCCAAGAACCATTGACGGTATAGGCTAAAATTCTCTGCATCGGACTCGCGGAAGACTCCCGCGCTCGGGCCTCGGTCACCTGAGCGTGACGCTCTATTAACGTTAGCTGTGCCTGCGCCTGTGGAGACCACTTCTGGGGCTGGGCCTTCTTCACTGTCAACAGCAAATTGAGCGCGGGCTTCCAGAGACCTTGCCGCGCAAGAGCAAGACTTTGCGTATAAACCGGATGCTTAAAGGCAGGCTGACTAAGCTGAATCGGACGAAGCTGCAGCGTTCCTGTGGGTGCCGCCTGAACTTGATAGACGGCAAACTGGGGTTCCAGTCCAACGGATTGATCAATCAGTAGCTCAGGTTCTCCCCCCTCAATCACCTGCTGCCACACCGGGAAGGCTCCCTTAGGACTCGCCCAGTTCAGCATCAGGCCCAAGTAGCCTTTCTCAGGGTGAAAGTAAAAAACCTGTCCGTAAGCTGAGGTGGAGCTGCCTGAAGTCTTGAGGCCCGAGAGTCGCAGCCACACCCCAGACTGAGGTGCCGATGTGTACTGCTGCAGGTTCGTCAACGGCAGAGAATACGAACGCGAGACCAGATCAGAGTGCTGCACGAGCTTAATGAGCTCTGCTTCTGTAGGCCCTTCAACCGTGACCCGATCTAAAAGATGGTAGTAGCGCTCGCCCTGAAACAGCCGCAGGGGATAGGGAAGCTTTAGGGAGCGATAAACGCGCAGCTCAGCTAATTTTGGACAAGGGATTCCTTTACAGGACTGGCTAGAGATCGGAATCAGAAAATCATTAGCGGCCTTGAGCGGAGAACGCAGACTGAAGTCGGCGGTCAAAATAATCGGGGTTCCGGGTAGCCGATCGGCGGTATTGAGGTGCCGCTGAATTTGCTCTAGCGTGCGGGGCTGCTCGGTTTGCGGTGTGTCTGTAGCCTCACTAGCGGGCAAAAACCGACTGAGCCAGAAGGCGGCATCAGGATTTGACAGTGCCAGCCAGCTCAGCCAAATGATGGCTGCCAAGGCGGTCCCCACACTCAACAGTAATCCCGTTGCCAGCCAAGGTCCAAAGGTTAAGGTAAGCGGTTGACGAGGGCGGCGAACAGGCCGACGTACGGGAGAGTTGGCACGCGGATTGAGAGCACCGGATGCTGACGGTTGTGGCACATAGACCACTTTGCCGTTCTGAACGCGGCGCAAAAATTTAGGTTGGTCACTCACTGGAGTTGGGCGTGGGGCTAGCGGGCAGCAGAGATAGATTTATAGACGGCGTTGGAAGTCTTCCAGCAGATCAACCAGTGAAGACTGGCAGGCTTTAGGCACCAGCGACTGCAGCGGTAGCTCCTGTTGCCCACCCCCGACAGGCACAGAGATATTTGCCAGGACTTGAGAAACCTGTGTTGCGGTCACGGTCCCGTCCTGGAGCATGGGTGCAAACTGTTCTGCTAAAACCGTATGCAGATGCGCTTCCGCCAAAAAAAGGTGCCATTTCGCAACGTCGATATAGACGTTTTCACCAATTTCGGCAGCTAAATCTTCGATCTCTTGAGACGTCATGGGCTTAACCGTGAACACAATACACCGCAGAGGATATCAACATCCCCTCAATCTAGGATACCCGCTGAATTTGGGGACAGCCACCCAAAACTTGCGACGCACCCGCTCAGCCTTAGCGTCAGATTCGACACAATACAGTTATACCTAGAGTTCCAAATCGTGAAATCAGGAAAGCTGCAGCTATTCTTTCTTCTTTGAGGAGCTCTGAATTGGCGGAGAGTTTTCAAAGCCGTCGTAGTTTGCGATCGCAAACACATAAACCCCCTGCAGCACAATCGTCGCTAGCCAGCCCCACGTTAGGTTTGCAGTCCAGCCCCAATCTGCATGCTTAAGCAGCTTAAAGAACCAAACCCCAGACATGATAAAGAGGAACATAATAATGTTGAAGGCGAAATTGATGCGATCGCCATAGCGACGATATCTGGGGTCGCTGCGGTCAGGCTGATTAATCCAAGTGGGAGACATGGTGATGACGGGCAATGGAGACAAATTTATTGTCAGTGGCTGTCTGAGTGCTGTCAACTGATTCTGGTACGGACAGTGGGAACCCTCGCCGCATGTTCGCCATATAGACCCTCTAAGCGATCAAACCACTGACCCACCGAACTGGCATCATCGATAGGCTTGTAAGCACTCACGATATCTAGCCACTTGAGGATTCCAAACAGAACATAATCAGCAAACATGAGTTGATCACCCCCCAGAGGGGTCATTCCGGCTATGAAGCCGTAAATGTATCAATATAGTTTGAGCGTTTTTCTTCCTGACTTTCCGTAATGCTTGACAGGCCAGACTTCCCATTCCTCTTAAAACAGGACGAAGCGGTGTATTGCGCTTGCTTGGATAAATGATCAGATTGGTTTCTAGCCGACTATCCGAGGTATCAATGCTTCCGAATCTTCTGAGTTCTGGAAAGCCTGTAATGCAGAGTCTCAAGAGTATTCACAAGATGGAACGTAGCTCACTCAAGGTAGCAATCTTCTCTGCGAGATTAGGCATAGCCACAAGCTCACATTCAGGAAATCCAATTGAACAATATTTCTCAGCTAACGATTTGAGTCAGGTATGTTGAAACTCTCTCTTTCAAACAGACAGTGGTTGTACAAGCTCTGGGTTCCAAGGTTGATTGTGCCGTAGCATGGCCCAGCAGCGCACCAGTAATTTTCTCGCAACCGCAACAATGGCAGTTTTCCTACGCGTTTTTTGTCCACTACACATCCGCTTGAAAAGTTCAGTTGCCCAAGGATTGCAAGGGCATTCAGTAGAGGCAACTGCTGCGTTGAAGTTCTGTCCCACCTGCTGGGTACCCTAACTCCTGGTCCGCGATAGATGAATGCCCGCTCTAAGTGCTGCTTTGCTTATGCCATGGAGTTGAGATCCCATTGCTGTGGTTGCAATGAGGGCTATAACATCCCTTAAATATAGGTTTTGTCCTTATTGTGGGAAAGTGTACAAGTCAGCTAGAGTAAATAACAAAAATTTCTACAAGTCTTTCTGTGGAGTAGTTACGGACGTTTTTCTCGTTTGTTCGCCCGTCTTGAATCAACCCCAACAAGTTGTGGGATATCAGAAGCTCAGCGGTGCACCTACTGATACCTCTCCCCCTTCAATAACTTCTGCGTATACGCCTATGTCTGAATGGCCGAAGTGATGTTTCAGTTCTCTGGGAACATCGATATCGCGTTGAGCGGTTTCAGGATTAACCTGGGTTGCCGGACATCGCTTCGTACGCATGGTCACCCGCAAGCGAGTCCCACCGAGAGTGATGTCCTTATCCATCCAGTCAAACTCGGACCAGGGTTCAACGCCGTCAAAGTAGAAGTTGGCTCGAAATCGACGGTGATCAATGTCTTGACCGATCGCGGCGCCCAGAGCCTTTACCGAGGAGAGATTGATCAGTGAAACGGCATTCATCTTCTGAGGGGAGACGACGCTGATGTCTGTAAATTTGTGGTCTGTGGCAGAGACAACTACGGGTTCAATCTTGTCGACCCTGAGATGTATCTTCAAAAATTGAGCAAGCCGGCTGCGATCATTGGCGTCATCAAGAGATACGTTGAGTTTCTCAATGCCATCTTGCTCAATAGAAAGGCGACCGCTAGCATCATCAAAGCGCGTATTTAAAAGCGCCAACCCTTCATCACGCATCAACATCAAAAATTGCCCTTTTGGTTTCGCGACTGGATGATCTGGGTCAAATACGTCTGGACTGCGTGCGATCGCAAACCGTCGATCCAGCGGCATCCCCCGCCCCTCCAGCAAAGTGACAGTTGCCAATTCTTCGCCAGAAAGACCTTTGACAGGGTATCGATAGATGTTCCTAATCAATGGCTGTTTCCTCCTTAAAATCTGGATGTTGATCATTGAAACTGCGACAAGTTGAGTGCTGCCGCTGACGAGCTAAGCCATCTAGTACTGAGGAACGGAAGAGTCCACTTCTTGACTCCAGGCTAGAATGCCACCCTTTACATTGACTCCATCAATACCCACTCCTTTGAGAATGCTGAGGGCTTTGGCCGAGCGTCCACCCAGTTTGCAATGAGCAATGATGCGATGGCCGTTGGCAAGAGATGTCACCTTTTCGATCCCAAGACCTTCTTCAATCTCCGACAAGGGGATTAGCGTTGCACCCGGAATTTTAGCAATCTCGAACTCATTGGGATCTCGGACATCAATGAGCACGTAATCATTGATGTCCGAGTCGAGAAGTAACTTGAGTTCCTGTACATCCATTTCAGCTAGTTGCTGACGCTGCTGTTCCTCCTGAGCACGAGCCTGCGGGATACCACAAAACTGCTCGTAGTCTACTAATTCCTCGATCACTGGACGGATGGGGTTAGGCCGCAGAGTCAGCTCCCGAAACTTCATCTTTAGAGAATCGTAGAGCAGCAGGCGACCACTGAGAGTATTCGACAGACCTAGAATAATTTTGATGGTCTCGGTGGCCTGAATCGAACCGATCATTCCGCAGAGAACACCCAAGACACCGCCCTCAGCACAGGAAGGCACCATCCCTGGAGGCGGGGGCTCAGGATACAAATCGCGGTAGTTCGGTCCCCCTTCATAGTTGAAGACCGTCGCTTGGCCTTCAAAGCGGAAGATTGATCCGTAAACGTTGGGTTTATTCAGCAAGACACAGGCATCATTAGTCAGGTAGCGCGTGGGGAAGTTATCGGTACCATCGATCACGACATCGTAGGGTGCAAGAATATCGAGGACATTGTCCGACGAGAGTCGCGCCTCGTAAAGATCAACTTGGCAGAAGGGGTTGATCTCGTGAATGCGGGCCTTGGCCGATGCGATTTTGGGCTTCCCCACCCAAGCAGTACCGTGAATAATCTGGCGCTGTAGGTTAGAGCGATCGACGACATCAAAATCGACGATCCCAATTCGACCGATACCAGCCGCTGCTAGGTATAGCAGCAGGGGAGAGCCGAGACCGCCAGTGCCAATGCAGCAAACGCTAGCTGCTTTGAGGCGCTTTTGGCCGTTGAGGCCCACCTCCGGCAGGATGATATGGCGAGAGAAGTGCTCGTATTCTCCTCGACTGAGTTCAATTTCTTCCAGATTAGGGTTTAGCATCGTCCATGTCTCATAGCTGATGTGGGTGAGTTCGCGGCAGTTAGAGTGGGTGATTCCAACGCCGCGAAAAAATGCATGCTTAGTGAACGCGATCGCTTAGGAAAGAACGCATTTTTGTGATGATGAACTCACCTTCCTCTTCCAGAGCGAAATGGCCTGTATCCAAGATGTTGTAATCGATATTTTGGACATCGCGCTTGTACGCCTCAGCACCAGGTTCCGGGAAAAAGGCATCATTTTTGCCCCAAACCAGCAGCATCGGCGGCTGTTGATCACGTAGATATTGTTGCCAAGCAGGATAGAGCTTAACGTTGTTTTGGTAGTCGTAAAACAGCTCCAACTGCATCTGGTGCTGTCCTTCGCGGGCGAATTTAGTGATATCGAGATTCCAGCTATCGGGTGAAATGCCGTCGGGATTACGGGTGCCGTGCGTATACTGCCACTTCAAACCGTCAGGGCTAAAGACCTGTCCTGCGATTCCTGCTTCTAGTTCTGGCGTTTTGCCTTTCCAGTACTGAAAAATCGGTCCCCAGCCTTCAGGAGAGAGTCCTTCTTCGTAGGCATTGCCGTTCATGACCACGAAGCCCTTCACTTTTTCAGGGTGCTTGGTGGCAATTCGATAGCCAACGGGTGCGCCGTAATCTTGAATCATCAGCACGTAGCTGTTCAAACCCCGCTGAATCAGAAATTTATCGATGGTTTCAGCGAAATTGTCGAAGGTGTAGGTGTACTCCTGCACGCTAGGGAAACTACTATCGCCAAAGCCTGGATAGTCAGGGGCAATTAGATAATATTCATCTCCCAACGCGGCCAAGACATCCCGGTACATATGCGAAGAGTGAGGAAAGCCGTGCAGCAATACAACAGCTTTTTTGGAAGGATCTCCGGCCTCGCGATAAAAAATATCTAGACCGTCAACTTTTTCTGTGCCGTAACGCACTGTGTTTACTTTAGACATGGTTGTAAATCCTTTAGAAATATACAGGTGGTTGAGAATTGAGAGAGCGTTGCTCGATATCGAAATAGACTTGGAGCCGTAAAGCGCTCATCAGCGCAATAGGCATTGAGTTGCCACGTCTGTGAGCTATTGCTGTGAAATGAGTTGTTGTACGAGTTGGTTTAAGTCAGCGACAACGGAGTCAGGAGGCGTTGTGTTTGGGTACAGCGTTGTCCCCGGTCTTTGAATAAAGGCCGTTTGCAGCCCTACCGCTTTTGCACCGGCGAGATCCCAGGCATGAGCTGCAACCATTAGGGCTTCTTCTGGCTGCACACCGATCTCTTTCAAAGCCCAACGGTATGGACGAGGATCGGGCTTGTAGGTGCGGACATCTTCCACGCTGAACCGTCGTTCGAAATAGTCGGTTAGCCCTGCGTTCTGAAATTGGGTCGCCACCCCTTTATTCGAGGAATTCGTGAGGCTGATGAGGCGAAACCCAGATTGAGAGAGGGCTGCAAGTCCTTCCTTAACGTCTGGATGGGGCGGCAAGTTTGTAATTGAGCCGACAATTGCCTGCCGTGCTGTCGAGTGTTCGAGATCGAAACCCTGTTGTTTGGCAACCATGATGAGGGCCGCAGTCCCGATCTCTCCAAAGTCGTGATAGTCGCCTACTAGGGTCTCTACCAGCGAATAGTGCAGCATGGTTGAGAACCACAAAGGAAGCAGATCTTCCCGACCCTTTAGAACGGCACCGACTGAGGTCCGCAAAGGTTTCAGATCTAAAAGTGTTTCATTAACGTCAAAGATAATGACTTTGGGGTTGGACATTTGGGTATATCTCCACTGAGCGGCAATTGATAACGAATAATGCAGGTCACTAGAGCAGTTGCCGACTTACACGCTTCTCGCCTCTTTGTCCCTGCCGCCTTCTCTAGAAAGCCACCGGATAACCGAGGCAACACCCAATCCCCAAGCACCATTGACCATCAAACCAGTGGCGATCAGGTTAGGCTGCCATCCCCCCGCAATGGGTAGACCTTTGAGAGGCAGGACAACAAATAGAAAAACGGCGGTGGGTGCGAATGCCCCAAACAGTAAAGTAGTGACCCAATAACGAGTATTGCCCTTAATTCGGGAGCCAAATAGGCTCAGCGCAATTCCCCATAGACCTCCCCAAAAAGCGGATGAAAAGACCTGTGGAATGCCCAGAGGTTGGGTTGACTTCAATGAGTAGGGTGATACCGGGATAAACTCCACTCTGTTCAGCAGGGCCAGTACACCCTGATGCAAAAGCAAGACCGATATAAAGCCTGCACCAAAGCTGATCAGAAGTCGTAATCTGTTCTTCTTGATCATTGCGATATCTCCATGCAATTGATTAGACAGACAGGTTTGTATAGTTAAAACATACAGACAAGTCTGTCTACTGTCAATATTTTGCGGAAATCTCTATTGGTTTATGGTTCTCATTCCGCTGCGCGCCTGTAGATAGCAGACGTTTTTAGTGGGGGCCATGCTAGGATACAGACAAGTCTGTCTATCAAAAGAGCCCATGGCAACTACAAAATCTGCGCGGCCATCTGTTCGCGATCGCATCCTGTCAACCGCCTCTGAGCTGTTTTATCAGGAGGGTGTTCGTGGCGTTGGTATTGATCGCATTATTGCCGAATCCGGTGTTGCCAAAATGTCGCTTTACAAGCACTTCAAATCGAAGGATGTGCTGATTGCCACCTATCTGGAAGAGCGGACTGAAAATTGGCTAGCCTGGCTGCATACAAGGGTGGAGGAATTGGCGACAGAACCTTGCGATCGCATCCTGGCCGTCTTCGATGTTTACAAAGAATGGTTCGAGCAGCCAGATTTTCACGGTTGCGCTTTTATCAACACCTCTATTGAACTTTTTGACTCTGGGCATCCCGCCTATCAGGTTTGCCTTGACCACATGCAAGCGGTTGCTGATTTTCTGTCGACTTTGGTAAGAGATGCCCAGCTTCCTGAGCCTGATATTCTCACCTCTCAGTTGATGATTCTACTTAAAGGCGCAGTTGTAGAGACAGTGATGCAAGGGAATTCAGATCCAGCTGTGCGTGCAAAACAAGCTGCGGTCATTCTGATCCAGCACTAAATGTACCTGAGTTGTTTTGTTTCACATCTGCAGGCAAGTTCAACAAAACATTTGAGCTTAGTTGGACTCACATTTTCGGGATCTTGTCCTCTTTTGGTGATCCGGGTTTGAAGCCAGAGGATATAGAATCCATTTGAGATCTTTCGATATATCCGCAGGAATGATGGATGTCGTCTCCGGCAAGTATCATGGCCTATTTGAGCAGTCTGACCGATGCAGAATGGGAAATCCTAGAACCGCTGTTGCCAGAAGTTCTGCCTCTTAAGCAAACGACTCGTCCGCTCAGTTGGACCTATCGTGACCTCATTGATGGGGTGCTCTATCGACTCAAGAATGGTTGTAATTGGCAAGACTTACCCAAAGACTTGCCGCCTTATTCAACGGTATTCTGGCATTACAATCAGTGGCGTCAGGCAGGCGCCATTGAAAAGTTGACGACGTTGCTCCATGAGCAGGTCCGAGTACAGGTAAAAAAAGCCTAAATGGACGACATTGATGATGGCTGACTCCCGAGCGGTCAAAAACACCTGCAATGCCTCTATTGATTCCAAAGGCTTCTGTTTCTACAAGGCCACCGATGGGATAAAGCGGCATCTAGTGGTTGATACCCTTCTTTACCCACTGCACGGCTGCAAACCTCTCAGATGATGCTGGCTTGCTGGAGATGTTGATTGAAAACATCGATTATTTTCGCGCTAAGCCAGTGAACATTCCTAAAATAACGCTCTTGCTAGACAACGGCCATCATCTGCAGACGTTAACCGACGCGCTAGAGAAAGTGTATCCCCAAATCATGCGCAAAATCAGGTTTGAGCTATCGCCCAAGCCGTCTAAAGCACAGAAAGCTGCTCAAGGGAAAACTGGATTTGTCCCGGCGGCGACTCGGTGGGTCATTGAACGCTCTAATGCTTGGATGGAAAGATGTAAGAGCTTGGTGAAGAACTTTGAAAGAACCTTGCCTCACGCAACCGAGCAGCTCAACCTTTGCTTCATTAGGCTAATGCTCAAGAGGCTTGCAGCTAATGCGTAGAGATCTAAAATGGTTTCTATAGGACATTCTCAGACGTTTCAAGCGCACCTTCAAGACAGCCACCCAAACTAGCCACAGCCTCCGTTAACTTGAAGCAGGCAAGCCAGCAGAGAAGGATCAGCCAGCCAACCGCCGACAAAAAGATCTCTGCCCAAGCCATACCTTAAAAAGATTCTGAACGGGTGCGGAGATCAATCTCGTGGGACAAGGTCTTCATTCTCATTGCTAGGCAGCTCCGAGTATGTTTACAGCAAGGGTTATCTGAGCTACAAATCCGGCAGCAAATGCAACCGTGCGTAGGAAGGGAATGCCTAGAGTATAGATAACGTAGTGAGCGGCCCGCGCAAAGAAGTAAAGCTGGCAGGCAGCAATGGTGGTGGGCGTGGAAAGGTTTGCGATCGCAACCCCCAAAACCAATGGTGCGAAAACCACAAGATTTTCGACTGCATTAGCATGGGCATGGGTCATGCGCTCCGCCCATGCCGCCTTCGGGACCGTATCAGATGCAGGATTACCCACAACACCCATCACCCCCATCTCTAGCATCCGGTTGACAACGTAGGGCATCCAAAAGAGAGCCGTCATCGTCACGGTCAGGGTTAGCCAAAAGATTTCAGTTGTCATGTTGCGATTCTCCTCAAAAGATTAGACAGTACACCGACACCTTTGCACCACCCACGCAGTTTAATGGAGGCAGGCAAGAGAATAAATCATTAAAAAGACTGTTTATTTTGCCGAAACAACTGCAATGAATTCCGAGCTCGATATTTTAAGCGATGTTCTAGACTCCCTCCACATTTGTGGCAGCCTACTGCTCCACGAGTCGTACACCGCGCCTTGGGCAATCACGCTCCCAGATGCTGGCGAGCTGGGACAGCTGCTGAATGTTGAAAGGGGCACACGAGCCGTCGCTTTTCATCTAGTTGAGCGAGGGCACCTTGAGCTAGTCTCGGCAGATGCATCTCACGAGCAGTCTCCACTGGTGGTTGAAGCCGGAGAAATGGTGATTTGCTTTAGCGGCACTGCCCACCAAATTTCCCAGGGCGTCAATCCACCCAGGCTGCCGGTAGAGAACATTTTATTGGGCGAACCGATTCCATTTCGTTGCTCAACAGGTACCCGAGGCTCTCTCGTCTGCTTGTGTGGCGTATTTTACCTGCATGATACCCATCTCAACCCTCTGTTTGCGTCCCTTCCATCCGTTCTCCACGCCCCCATCTCCCAAGCCGAGACCTTCCAGAATTTATCGGGCGTCGCCAACTTAATTGTTCAAGAACTGGAGCAACGCGCACCCGGAAGCAACTTTATGGTTGAGCGACTGTTAGAACTACTCTGTGCAGGGGCTGTCCGATCTTATATGGCTAGACTGCAGCCCCAAGAACCCAGTTGGCTAAAGGGTGTTCGAGATCCAATCATTAGCCGTGCCTTGGCCCTCATTCACGCTCAACCCGGCGGAGATTGGTCAGTGGATACGCTCGCTCAACAGGTAGCGCTGTCTCCTTCTCGATTCGCGGCTCGCTTCAAAGATACGCTCGGCGAAAGCCCGATGAGCTATGTCTCAAAGTGGAGAATTCACGTCGCCAGTCGCCTTCTAAATAGCACTGAAAAAAATATCAGCGAGATTGCCTCAGAGGTCGGCTATGAGAACCTAGCGGCCTTCAGCCGTGCCTTTAAACGACACCTAGACATTCCGCCAGGAATGTGGAGATCGCAACATTGCACGTAAATGTCTATTGCACTTCAGCATTCAGTCCTTTATTAAGGACGAATCAATCAAGTCTCTTTAGTTAATTCACGCAACCCACCAGGGACGCCGCCCTGTCCGAGGATCAGCTTCGGTCCAGGGAACGATTTTGATGTGCTCATCCTCAACTTGAATATGGACCAGCTTGAGCGGACGATCGGCAGGCCCCCGCTCAACAGAACCGTCAGCCGCAAATCGAGAGCCATGACACGGACATTGAAACTGTTGGTCTATCCCGTTCCAAGGAAAGGTGCAGCCCAGATGGGTACAGTTATCGACAATACCCCGATCATCAAGTTGGTCATTATCCAACACCGTGAGGTAGGTGGGTTCTCCGGCCAAGCCTGCAACAAGGGCACGGGTTCCGGGCGGCTCAGCAAGCAACTGGCTGACAGGGATGGGGTTACCCAATATATCTTTGGCAACCCTGCTCCCATCAGCATCTTCCTCTGCCTGCGGTACGAAAAACTTTGCGGCTGGATACAGGATTGCACCCGCTGCCGCCGCCACGGTTGTCCCGGCCAGAAAATTTAGAAGCTGCCGCCGCGACATTGATGGCTGGGTTGGCAATACATGCTCTTGCATCACGCTTCTCCTTCAAAGAGAGCTCAACTTATTCAGAACTCTCTTACTCTGCTGTCTGTCTATATTTTAAGGAATTCATAAAAGCAGTTAGTTGCTAAAAACCCTATTTATGATGCTGAAACAACTCAAAATATATTTATGACAATCGCTTGAGGGATATTCCAGGCTCGTTAGAGATCAGTGATAACGTCTGGCGGCAAAATCCTAAGCAACCAACCGTGCCATTCAGCAGTGTCCAGATACGCCACCAGGTATGCAGATATCGCGTGTTCGGTATCAGGAGAGAGGAAACTTTTTAGCTGCCGCGCTGCCACAGTCGAATCAACTCTGTCACAGTGGGTCGATCGGGCGGCGGCGTAACCTGCCCGTTGAAATCCACTTTGGCTCCTGGAATGTCTTGCTGCCAAGGGTTATTCGGAATCGCCTCGATCTTGACACCTGGCGTTGTAGGCCGAAAACCATACTCAACAAAGACAGCCTGCTGATCTGGCTCAGCCAAAAACTTGAGCCAAGTTCGAGCAGCTTTCTTTTCACCATCGCCTACCTCTCGCCGCACAATCGCTGCAGTAGCGACGGTCTCAATCGTGGGGTTGAGATAGTAGATTTGGTAGGCTTCGCCCCGCGAAGTCTTAGACTGACTCCAGCGATAGAGGGCAATGCTTTCATAAACGGTGGCGATATCAGCATCGTTGGGACCACGGGTAATAAACTCCCGCAGCAGCACGTCTGTCGATCTGGGCGGCTGATAAACCGAGCGCTTAATCTCATTCACCAGGGTTTGTACCGTCGGGCTAGACAGGTTAGCGGGATTGAGGTTTGAAGTGCCAACTTTGTCCTGTGCCCAGAGACTGAGCGTTAGCTGCCCACTATTGGAGCGGGTTGGGTCAGTGGTGATGAAGTCAAAGCTACCCCAGTCCTGCGAACCGCCAATCTCAGACCAGTTGCGTTTCTGCAGAGCAACCTCTAGACGCGACCACTGAAAGGTGCCGTTAGGGAACAGAGCTTTACCGCGTTGGGGCCATGCGATCGCAACTAATCGAGTTTTAGCAATCGGCTGGGGCTTATCCTGGAACGCTGTCCCCCCCTGCTGCGACTGCCAGCGAGACTCCAGCTCTGCCAGCAGCTCACCATTAGCAGGAATCAGGACCGTGGGCTTAAAGTCATTTTTGTCATCAACATAGTTATTAACCAGATCTTGAGATCCCTGAAACTTGAGATCAATCTGAATCGAAGGATTGGCTTGCTGAAAGCGTTCTTGCAGCTTCTGCAACGGCTCCTGCAGCTCAGTACCGCTAACCACCACAATCGTCTGCTGCAGCCCCGGAATAGGAATGTAAGCGATACCTAAAGAGGCTAGCAAAATAGCCACAGAGGCAAAGGTTCGGGTCAATGGATTTTGCGGCGCAGCCATAGGTTAGGACAATAAAAGATCGACATTTTCTTGATAGCGGGTGAATTCTTCGCTGAGCGATCGCAACTTCATCGCCTCGGTATTGCTCTCGAGGTTCGCCGTCCGTAACTTGTTCTGAAGCTGCTGCAGTACCCCCGCCGCATCTAAAATCAGCGTCGAGAGGCTAATCACCTGGGCCTGACGCGCATCTTCTCCCTGCTGAGCCAGCTGAATATTGCGGTCGAGGCTCTGCGAAAGGCGGTTCCACTGCTGTTGTGCGGCCCCAGAGCTGTTGGCCTGCTTGTGCTCTACTTTGGCAAGCTGCTGCTGGAGATCTTGCACAGACAGGAGCGAGTTGCTCCCCGAGAGTCGCTGGGACAGATCGTTGATTTTCTGCGGGAGTTCGGTGGTGCGATCGCAAGCATATTCCACCGCCCCTAACAGCTCCACCTGATGAGATGCCGTCAAGACCCCCGCCGCCTCTATTCGCAGATTCTCCGCCTGCTGCCTCAGCTTCAAAGCCTGCTGCTGAATCGCCTGCAGCTCTCGATCGAGTACGGAATTCTTCGTTGAGATCGGGTCAGGCCGCGATCCTTTCAACAAGGCCGCTCCCCCCACCGTGGTCACAGCCGCCACCGGCAAAATCACCACATTCGGTAACCGCAAAAACCGTACGCCGACGATTAGGACCAGGCCACCCGCTAAAGCGGCCAGCGGATAGTGCAGTGGGTTCGCCAGTTTGATAGACGCCATCTCCCTAAAACTCCAGTTGCAGATCAGCCATCAGGCGCTGAATCGTCGCCGGATCACCCTTCTTATAGTATCCACCGTTGAGACTAGCAATTTTTTCTAAGATATCGGCATTGAATTCCCCTTCCCGGCCATAGCCAATCGTAAACAGCGCGATTCGCTGATCGCTGGCAAATCCGCTCTTGCCTAACTCCTGCTCTAGCTGGCTAAGGGAAGTTGAAGACCCAGAATCAGCGCCATCCGTTAAGACCAAAATGGCGTTGATGGCATCTGGCCGTAGATTCTGCTGCAGCCAGTCCCGGGCCGTTAAAGTGGCGTCGTAAAGACGAGTGCCGCCATCAGCCTGCAAGCCGCTGATAAACTCAATGCCGCGATCGCGTCCCTCTGGTGTTCCATCCACCAGCACCGGAGCCTGAATCTGACTATCAAAATCAATCAAAGCAATCCTGTCCTTCGGCCCTAAGCTCTTGAGATAAGTCTGCAGCGTACTTTGCACAGCAGGCAGCTTATTGCCAGACATAGACCCTGAAGAATCAATCACGACCACGACTAATGAAGACTTCTTCGCCTCGGTTGCCCAAACCTTGAGCATCGCCTCCACCACCTGCGGCTGCGGGGGTCGAAGTGAATCATACTTCGCCTGCGGATTGACACCGTATTGAGCCGTAAATTTAGGTCCGAGCGGAACTCCCGGCGTTCCAGGCCGCAGTCCTAAATTTGTCGCCAGCTTTTGAGCCTCAGTTGACTGCAAATACTCAAGTACCTGCGTCGCTGCTTCTTTCTCTTCCGCACTGACCCAGGGAGCCGTCGGCAAAATCCCGCGCATGCTCGAAGTAAAGGTCGCCTTAGGATAAACCGCAACGTACTTAGACTGATTCGCTTGCTGATTGCTATTGGCCGCAATGACTGACGATTCATAGACTGAGCCAATCGAAGCCCAAAACAAACCATTTTGCACCATCGCCTCAGATAAAGAGCTAGTAGAAACCCCATAGCGCGTAATCTTCTGCTGAATCTTCTGAATTTGGGCTTGATTCGCCGTCACATCAGCCGCCGATAAATCTTGAGGCGCCTTTCCTGAAACGGAGGCAAACTGAGACACCAATGTCTGCAGGCCAGAATTCGAGCGCGTCGGAGCCGTATGGACATAGTTAATGGTCTGCGGTGAACTGGCCGCGTCTAAATCTCGATGGGTGGTCGCCGTCACGAGCGCCTTAAACAAGTCGTCCGTTTTCTGCAAGCCAGGGGCCAGATCTTCAGAGGTCATAAACACCATCGGACTTGAAGCCAATAGTGGCGCGTCAGTAATCGCAGGGATATAGTTTTGCCCTGGGAAAAGCTGCTCTATCTGATAAATAAGCTGACTGTGGTAAATCTCACCGTCAACCGATACCAGCGTCGGGAACTCAGGGGCTTCTGCAGGCAAAGCTCCTGACTGAAATTGAGCAGCCTGAGTCACAAGTGTATTAACGACATCACCGCTTCCCTGAGCTTCACAAGCTAAATGGAACGCTTCACCGTTGCTCAACTTTGGCTGCGTCTGATTGAACTGGGTCGCCGCCTGATCACAGAATTCACCCAACGCACTCCCCAACAGCATCTTGACCGGAAACCCTCGCCCGGAGGAGCCACCATCAGACACATCCGAACTTGGTGCACAGGCACCCACCAGCAAGGCTCCAAGAACAATAGCAAGGCGCTGTACAGGTTGCTGAATCATAAGAGCGTTATCTTTGACGTCATCGTACGGATTGAGAGAAGTCGCGGTTGACCGCCAACATAATTGATGAGCCGTGCCAACGGTCATCGCCAAGAATCGTATCACCGATTACATCTTACTCAGACAGACATCCTAAGGACCAGTCTCAGAAACGCAGCCTATTAGCCCTGAGCAGCATCTCGCATAGTGATGGATGTCAAAGTATTGATCATTTTTCAAGACTTCACTTTTGAGAATGCCTTCCAGCCGATAAGAACACTTCTCTAACACACGCATTGATGCGGTATTGGTTGCCAAGACTGGCGCATAGAGCTTTCGGTAGCCGAGTGTAAATGCAGTATCTGTCATTTCTTGCAGCGCCGCCGTGGCAATTCCCTGACCCCAGTAAGCTTCACCAAGCCAGTAACCCATTTCAGCCAGATGCTGTCGCCAGCCAGTCTGCGACGTCAGGCCAATGCTGCCCACAAACTCGCCCTTATATTCAATTACTTTCGTAATGGTGCTTTTCTCTCTACAGCCGATATTGATCCACCAGGCTGCGTCAGCACGGGGATAAGGAAAGGTGTCAACCAAATATTGTGACACTCGTTTATTATTGGCTAGCTCTAGCAGCCGTTCGACATCGGTGCTGGTATAGTCTCGCAGACTAATCATGTTTTTCTTTGAGCACTGTTAATTCTCTAGTTAAGTTATAGATCGGCATGAACTGTATGCAAGGTATCAGGGTCCCCCCAAATCCGTCATGTATCTCAGACTGGTGCTCTGCTAGGCAACTTCAGCAACTTACACTTCGGCATTAATTCTTATGGAATCGAGTCAAAAAACTTCATCATTGCCCACGGCCCAGGTCAGCAGCCTTTTTGATCAGTGGGCGAGTACTGACCGTGCTCAGCGGATGGCTACCGGACATCAGCCTCTGATGACGGCTTTGTTAGCAGAGCTAGCGGGAGAAACGAACAAGTCGGCTCTCTTGGATTTGGGCTGCGGGACTGGGTCGTTTTTGGCGCAGGCAGCAGCTTCAGGGTTCTCTCGGACCTGCGGCATTGATGCCTCTCCCAAAATGGTTGAGACCGCTCAAAACACTGCGCCGGAGGCAGAGCTACAGGTTGGCAATTTTGCACATCTGCCGTGGCCTGCGGCGAGTTTCGACAATGTGACCACGATGGAGGCCATTTACTATTGCCCTGAACCGTTGGCGGCTCTTAAAGAAGTCGCCAGGGTTTTAAAGACAGGTGGGCGCTTTGATTTGGTCATTGATTATTATCAAGACTCTAGCGGAACGTCATCGTGGCCAGAGGGTTTAGGATTTGAGATTACTAGCCTTTCAGCCACTCAATGGGTAGATTTACTAGCTCAAGCGGGCTTGGAGAAGATCAGCAACAGACGCATCATTCGCCCCCAGCAGGAGGCCGATCCGGCAAGCTGGAAGCCTTCTGTGTGGTTCCCCACCGAAGACAGTTACCTCGCTTATTTAGAGGATGGTGCCCTATGGCTCACGGGATATTTACCCTCTTCAGTACCGAATCAGTAGCGGAGTTTAATCCAACGTTAAATCTGTCGATGCAGATTGTCGCAAGTCTTGGTATTTCGTCTGTGCAAACAGACCTTGCTCTGATAGGCGCAACTTCTATTCACCAGCCTGATATCTCACGTCGCTACCGCCGAATCTTTTGCTTGCCTCGGTCAACTCGAACTTCGATGCTGTCTTGCACTGACTTAGGAACCTTGCGCAGGAAGTCATAGCCAGTTTGGTGCTCTAAGCTGTCAACAGAGACGGTGAAGGCAGTCCAGGGCGCGTCAGAGTCACCATTTTGATTGGGCATATCCACGGCGATCACTCGGGTCTGAGGGCTGATGCCCTCAGGCCCCTGCCCCGGAGCATCGAGAACAACCACAACTTTCCAGACGCGATTGGGGGGGATGATTTTGCCGGTTGCAATGGCATCCCTTTTTCCATACCCACCGGCCACAATGTAAAGCTCCTTGCCTCGATCTACGAGATAGCGACAATACTGCTCCAAATCAACCCACGGCCCCCGATTGATATCCGCCGCCTGCGGGATAATATTGGTCATTAAAAACGTCGCAGAGTTATTGACCTGAGTATTAGTGCGATCTCCCGATGGCGCCAAGTGACCGCGATCGTAACCACTGCGGCGGTAATCCGTTGGCGTTACCCGTTCCCACTGTTCTGGCAGCGCCGAATCGGGGCGAAAATCATTTTGGCGCTCCACATCTCCTAACCAGCCTGAATCGAGTTGCCAACTCACCCAGTTAGGAATGCCTCGCTTCCGGTTATAGGAGAGCGCAAACTGCGGCTTAGTCATCAAATAATTATTGGGCGTCAGACCTGTTGGTGTCGCATTGCTGGGGTTCCCCAACGCGAGATGATCAATGCGAGGACTCAAAGCCCCGGTCAGCAGGCCGCAGCCGGTCAGGAATGCAAGCAGGCATACACTAATCACAGAGAGTCGCCACTTACGCAAGAGTCAGCCTAGGGTAGGGATCAGCAGCAACTGTACCACCAATCGACTCTGACTCAGGATGGATTATTTAGAGGTCAAAATAGTAGCGGACCGCGCCGGAATCAGGATCGTTTCCCACGTGGGCGAGACCACGACGGGCTGCTTCTAGCAACAGTGCTTCAGCTTCATCAGCGGTCAGACCCGTTTCCAAGATAGCCCTGCCGAGGGAGAGTTCGTTGTTGTTTGCGATCGCAACATTCAGCAATGCCTGCATAGGGTCGACTTTCTTCTGGCTGACCTGCTGCCATACCTTTTGCAGCAGCCCACTGTAGTCTGTTTCAGACCGTGGACCGAGGGTCCGCCGTCGCTCACTTGTAATCGACGGAATCAACGCTAAATCAACCCATTGCCCCATGCCGAACAGGCCGAAGGTGAGAAGCCAAACGGCACCGCTGACGGGCTTACCCAAATAGAAACGATGCAGGCCACATAGGCCAAATACGCCCAGACCGCAAAGGAGATAAGCCCTTTGCATACTGACGTCTTGATTTTGAGTCACCATAGGGGTTCTCCCTAGTTACAGACAACGGGCCTATTCAAAAGCCTGTTCTCTATACATATAGTAGCAACAACACAGAAAGACATTGAACCGTTCACAGTCGCCTGAGTGATTATTGCTTTTATCTCCTTTCCAGGCCCAAAGCTTTAGCAAAGTGCTAAAGTAACCGCAGAGAATTAAATATCGGTGTAGCATTTGTTTCTAGTATCAACGGGTCTTCACGTTTTTCGATTGACAGACTTCTCTCCGAATTTTCACTCTCCACAACCCCTAACTTTTGGAGATAAACAATGTCAATCTATGTAGGCAACCTGTCCTATGACGTTACAGACGCAGATCTAACCACTGCTTTTGCAGAGTACGGAACCGTCAAAAGCGTTAAGCTTCCCACCGATCGTGAAACAGGCCGGGTTCGTGGGTTTGGTTTTGTAGAGATGAGTTCTGAGGCGGAAGAGACCGCCGCCATCGATGCCCTCGACGGCGCTGAGTGGATGGGACGCGATCTGAGAGTTAACAAGGCTAAGCCTCGCCAGTAGACAATATCTTCTTGCGCCAAATCAAATAAACCCAATAATAGAGGCGGTGTCTGCCGCCTCTATTGTTTTTTGGGAAGGTTAGAAATAGCCATTGCACATGCTGTTCCATGAGTGAGGAGATTCGATGGCCCAGATTACTCCTGGCGAAGGCGAAGGCATCGAATCAGCCTTGCGTCGATTTAAACGAGAGGTTTCCAAAGCAGGGATTTTCCCGGATATGCGGAAGCATCGTCACTTTGAAACACCGATCGAGAAACGGAAGCGAAAAATGTTAGCGAAGCATCGGCAGAAGAGAAGGAAGTTCCGGTTCTAGGCGATAGGATAGATCATCCATTGAGAAGGTCTGCCCCATGCCCACCGCTCCGACTTCATGGCTGGACCAAACCGTTCAAATCCTAACGATCAGACTGGCCCGCCTGCTTGCAGGCTGGGCCTGGATTACTCCGAATCGAATCACCTGGTTCTCTGCCGCGGTGGGGGGGGTGCTGGCCGGAGGCTTAATTCTTCAAGGACAGCTTCGGTGGGCAGCGCTGGCCGTGATTATCAGCGGTCTTTTAGATGGCCTTGATGGCGATCTGGCTCGCGAGCGGGGAACAACCTCCACGGAGGGGGCAATCCTAGACAGCGTTTTAGATCGGTACGTCGATTTCTTGATCCTCGCAGCCCTGATCTGGATCTCGCCACGTGCTCATTTGGCCGCAGGTTTACTCGCGCTCTTGGGGACAGCCATGGTGCCCTATATTCGGGCCAGAAGCGAAGCGGCGGGCAAAAGCTCGGTCGCCAGTATTGGCAGTCGAGCCGTGCGGATGGTTTTGGTGATTTTGGGCTTACTCACTGGGCAGATATTGCCGCTGCTGATTTTGGTCGGTGCGATCGCAAATATTGCCGCCCTCCACCGCCTCACGGTTGCCATCACCCCCCAATCTCTAGACGACGACCCAGAGTCTGAAGCCGCAAGCTAGGCCTGAGTTGATGAAGGCGTATGCACCACAAAACAGTTGTGGCCCTTCTTCTCTGCTGCAACCAGCGCCATCTTAGCCATCTTCAGCAACTGTTCTGGCTGACGGTGGGCACTGGGAATCAGCGTTGCAACCCCTAAACTCACCGTCACCCGCGCATTCACTGGAGAAGGCAAATGCTTAATCTTCAGACCGTAAACCGCGTCAGAAATCTTAGCCACGATCTGCACCGCCTGCACCTCATTGGTATGGGGCAGCAAAATAGCAAACGACGATTGATCATAGCGAGCCACTAAATCACCCACGCGGTGAATA
Organism: Acaryochloris thomasi RCC1774; assembly: GCF_003231495.1. Taxonomy (NCBI): domain Bacteria; kingdom Bacillati; phylum Cyanobacteriota; class Cyanophyceae; order Acaryochloridales; family Acaryochloridaceae; genus Acaryochloris; species Acaryochloris thomasi. The sequence goes on along the minus strand of NZ_PQWO01000002.1, from coordinate 416,016 downwards.
TTGCCTTGAATAGATTGCGCCACCACCCGCAAGCAAATCTCTCCAGCCTCTTGACCATAGTTCTCTTGAAATTCTTCAAAAAAGTCAATATTGCAAAGAATCAACGATAAATCCTGCGTACGACGCTGCATCCGCCGCCATTCAGCCTCTAGGCTTTTATCAAACTGGCGCCGGGTTGCCAGTTTGGTTAGCCCATCCACTATTGCCAGCTTGCTGTGCTCCTGGGCTTGCTCATTGACCCGCAGCCTCAGCGTTTGGTTAAGCTGGCGCAGCCCCCGCAGCAGAAAAGTGATGCTGCCGAGAATGAGGCTTGAAACCCCCATCAAGCCTAGCCCCATCCACAACAGCCCTTGCTGTCTGGTCTGCAGCAATGATTCGATGGACTGATTAACTTCTAAAATCTGCGGTGAGCTATCGGCATTTTGCACCGTTGTAGCGTAGCGAAAATAGCGCCGGTCGCCCACCTTATCTTGGCGATAATAAGCCTGCTGAGGATTTGTCTGCAGAAACTTTTGGGCTTCTGTACCAAAGCGATCTCGGGGTTGATCCCTCTGAGAATCGCGGACGATTTGGGGGCTATAGGTGAGAAAGAAGCGACCGCTCTGCCCCCGTGACTGCTGCTCCAATTTATTCCAGTAGGAGAATAGCCGCGGACGATTACTTTGCGAGGTCGAGAGGGACGTGATGCCTGCCAACTCACCTTCTTGAGCAGATTGAAGCTTTGAGGTGCGCACGAGTTGTTCTGCCTGCTGCACAGTCTGGATCGTCGCTTGAGCCTGCAGCATCGCCTGTGACTCAATAAGCTGGGTCGAAAGATAGGCAGTTCCGGCTAAAGCAATGCTGGCCCCCAGGCACAGACAGCCCAGCAGAATGAGAATAATATACCGATAAAAGATTCGCGTCAGGGTTTGACCTAATCGGCTTTCTCGCAAAGGAGCTGATGCCATAGCACAGAGATTGGGGGACAACTGTGTTTAGTTTTCCCAAGATGGGGGCTATTCTGGAACTGGCTGCGATGATTTTTTGGGAATATAGCGCCCCATCAGGCTGCGGACGATAAAAGATAACCAAGGGGCGCGGTCAGGAGAATCATGGTGCAGAGACAGGAATGGCAACTCACGACGGGTGTTCCCCCACTAAAAGCCCAGGAAGTTCAAGTCTGGAAGCTGTCATTAGAGACCTCTGCATCAAAGCGCGCTGAGCTATGGTCAACCCTTTCCCTAGACGAGCAAGAGCGAGCCAAACGATTTATCCACGTCCACGATCAACAGGGATTCGTGGTGGTACGAGGACAGCTTCGCTGGCTGCTGGCAAAGCATCTGGAGATTGAGCCCGCCGCCGTGCAGTTCAGTTATGGCGACAAGGGTAAACCAAGACTCGCAGCGGACAGCAGACAAGCCCTAGATCTCAGATTCAATCTTTCTCATTCTCATGGGATAGCGTTGATTGCAGTGACGGTCGGCCAGGAAATTGGGGTTGATCTCGAACAGATCAGCACTCGGATAGACTTCGAAGGGATTACGCAGCGATTTTTGACTTGTGGAGAGCAAAAGGCCCTCTTCAATCGACCAGAGACAGAACGATGCGCAGTTTTTTTTCAGCTCTGGACCCGCAAAGAAGCCTGCATCAAGGCGTTGGGAGGCAGCATTGCACAGGGCTTAGAGCAATTTGATGTATCGATGGGCTTAGATCAGACCCGCAATACAGTCCCCACTACAGAGGGTGGGAACCTGCCCAAAGCGCTGATCCTCCAGGACCTCAAGCCAACGGCAGGATACGTCGGGGCATTGGCGACTTCTTTTGTGCCCGACAGCCTCAATCAGTACGTCTTAAATTCTCCTGCTTACTCAGGAGAATCAGCACAGTCGTGAAGCATCATGCTGTAAACAGTGGAAGGCAACATTTCACAAAAAGCCCCGCCATTGGCGGGGCTATAAAATGAGACCAGTTCTCAAACCTAACTAGATTTGTACAACTTCTCCTGAAGCTTGCAGACGGGCACGGGCACGCTTGAATGCCTGCTTAGCGTTGAACTGCTCTTGACGATCTTCGCCTTGCTCAGACTTTTTCAGACGCGCATCTGCCTCTGACATGGCCTTGCGAGCATCGTCGCGGTCAATAGTATCGCCACGCTCTGCTCCGTTAACGAGGATGGTGACCTCGTTATTTTCAACTTCAGCAAAGCCGCCCATGAGTGCGATCGCAACCCAATCTTTCCCCGGTCGCACCCGCATGACGCCAATCTCTAGCGCCGATAGCAGCGGTGCGTGACCCGAGAGAATGCCTAGCTGACCCGTTGTACTGGGGAGAATCACTTCCTCGGCGGAAGAATCCCAAACGGTTTTATCGGGTGAAACAACCCGGACAGTAAGTGTCATTCGCTTTCTCCTAGTTGGCTTCGGCGTTCATTTTCTCGCCCTTGGCGATCGCTTCGTCAATGTCGCCGACGAGGTAGAAAGCCTGTTCAGGCAGCTCATCCAAGTCACCGGCCAAAATCTTCTGGAAGCCAGCGATGGTCTTTTCGAGAGACACGTACTTACCCGGAGAACCGGTGAACACCTCAGCCACGAAGAAAGGCTGTGAGAGGAATCGCTCAATCTTACGAGCCCGGGCCACAACCGTACGGTCATCTTCAGACAGTTCATCAAGGCCCAAAATGGCAATGATATCCTGCAGCTCTTTATAACGCTGCAGCGTAGACTGAACCGCCCGCGCCGTATCGTAATGCTCGCCACCCACAATTGAAGGCTGAAGCATCGTAGAAGCTGAATCCAATGGATCCACCGCAGGGTAAATACCCTTAGAGGCTAAGCCACGAGACAGTACCGTAGTTCCATCAAGGTGAGCAAAGGTAGTGGCCGGTGCCGGGTCAGTTAAGTCATCCGCAGGCACGTAGACGGCTTGAATAGAAGTAATAGATCCTTCTTTTGTCGAGGTAATCCGCTCCTGCAGGTCACCCACGTCAGTACCAAGAGTAGGCTGGTAGCCCACCGCAGAGGGCATCCGACCCAAGAGCGCAGAGACTTCTGAACCCGCCTGTACAAAGCGGAAAATGTTGTCAATGAACAGCAGTACGTCCTGCTTGCTCACGTCACGGAAGTATTCAGCCATGGTTAGAGCAGAAAGACCGACGCGCATTCTGGCTCCGGGCGGCTCGTTCATCTGGCCGTAGCACAGCGCAATCTTAGAGTCGTTGAGATTATCTGGGTTGATAACGCCAGACTCCATCATTTCGTTGTAGAGGTCATTTCCTTCACGGGTGCGCTCGCCCACGCCGCCGAACACCGACACTCCACCGTGATTCGTCGCAATATTGTTAATCAGCTCCATCATGATGACGGTCTTGCCCACGCCAGCACCGCCGAAGAGACCAATCTTGCCGCCGCGACGATAGGGGGTCAGCAGGTCAATCACCTTGATGCCGGTCTCAAAGACAGAAGGCTTGGTTTCAAGCTCTGTTAGCTTCGGCGCGGGACGGTGAATCGGAGATGTCTCGTCTGTGCCAACATCACCTTTCTCATCAACAGGTTCGCCAAGCACATTAAAGATTCGACCCAGCGTAGCTTTGCCCACAGGAACACTGATAGGCGCGCCGGTATCAACAACTTCCATACCGCGAACAAGGCCATCAGTGGCGCTCATTGAAACCGCTCGCACTTGGTTATCACCCAAGAGCTGCTGGACTTCACAGGTAACGGAAACGTCATTGCCTGCGGAGTTCTTGCCGCTAACCTTAATTGCGTTGTAGATCCGAGGCATCGTGCCGCTTGGATATTCAACGTCTATAACTGGCCCAATAACTTGTGAGATGTAACCAATATTTGTCTTTTCTGTGGTGCTGACCATGCTCGCGCCTACTAAGTGGATGTATCGATAGAGCTGCCACAACAAGCAGCTTTGCGGATAAAAACGCCACTATCCAAATTATCATTTAACCGGTACAACGTAAACTTTCTTTGCGGGCTTTGGCAACAGTCACCCACCCGGAGTCTCTGTCTGCGATAGGCCCACAGCGGGGCGTCACCAGAGCTATTGCAGATAACTTTTCACAGAGGCTACCAGCACCCAGCCGTTGAAAGCCGCTCTGCTATAGTCACGGTCCAACGCTTTTTATATGCCACAGAGACAGCCAATAGATTCCACAATCGTCACCTGAAATAACCCTTGAGTAAAATCGCCAACATGGTTGCTGCCGAAGACCGCGCGTTTCACGCTTGGTATCGGTTTGTGCTGTCCTTTCCGCCCCATCTAGTAAATGAGTATCTAGAAAAGTTTGGTTTAGAGTCCCAAAGCATCCTTCTAGATCCGTTTTGCGGTACCGGAACAACAATTGTCGAAGCAAAACTCAGAGGCATTAGTGGGGTAGGCATTGAGGCCAATCCTGTCGCCCATCTAGCGAGCGTTGTCAAAACAACCTGGGATATTGACCCGCATCAGCTCATGGTTCAAGCCCAGCAAGTCGCAATGATGACGGCGGAAACGCCAGTGTACCAATCAGAGACGGCGCTGCGTACACTGCCTGCTGAGACCCTAAAGCTGCTGCTGAATAACTCTATTAGCCCTCGACCACTCCACCGGGCGCTGGTGCTGCTAGGAAGTCTCGAACAGCAGGTCGAGAGTCCATATTTTGATCACTGGCGAGTTGCGTTTGCCAAAGCCATTGTCAAGCACTGCAGTAATCTTCATTTCGGGCCAGAGGTGGGCGTCAAACGCAAAAAGCGCGAAGATGCACCCGTGATCAAGCACTGGCTAGCTGAGGTCGCCGCGATCTCAGAGAATCTACAAATGGCACCTGAATCAAACGCTCAAACGACTGTCTATCACGCCGATGCTCGGGACGTTGCTCAATATTTGCAGCCCCAATCGATTGATGCAGTCTTCACCTCACCGCCCTATCCCAATGAAAAGGACTACACCCGCACGACTCGTCTAGAAACGGTTCTGCTCGGCTTCATTAAGGATGGAGAGGATCTCAGAAACCTAAAAAAGGGGTTGCTGCGATCCAACAGCCGCAATGTCTATAAAGAAGATCAAGATGATGTGTGGATTCAAAATCATCCCAGCATTCTTGAGCTGGCCGACCGCATTGAAGCTCGTCGCATTGAGCTCGGCAAAACCTCAGGATTTGAAAAAAAATATCCGCAGGTAACTCGGCTCTATTTTGGCGGCATGGCGCGCCACCTTGCTTCACTACGGCCTTATCTAAAACCGGGAGCGAGGCTGGGTTACGTGGTCGGTGATCAAGCCTCCTTTTTACAAATCATGATTCGTACAGGCCAGCTCCTTGCAGAGGTCGCAGAAGGTTTGGGCTACCAAGTGGAAAGCATTGATCTCTTTCGTACCCGCCGCTCCAGTAGAACAGAGCAGCACATGCGTGAAGAAGTTGTTGTTCTCCGTTGGCCGGGATAGGAAAGCTCACTCGCTTTTGCGCTTTTGCATCTTCCTCAAGAGGAACTTGTCTTCGGCATCCTGCCTGCTCAGCAAGGAAAGGATAGGTGGCCTACTGTTTCTATAATTTAGGTACGATCATCCCGGTCCCTTTTCGAACAGGGCGAAAGAGCAATGACCAAAGAAGAATTTCAGCGACAGATAGAGCAAATGCTATCCGTGCAGCTGTGCAGCGCAGCTTGCAAGAATCAGATCTCAGACGAGCTGAGCAAATAGAGGCGCTCAAAGAACGTCAGTGTTCAAACGAATGGACAAATTATGCAATTGGTTCAGCTCATGACTATTCAAGGGCAGCGGCTGTCACTGGTGACAGAAGCCCTGGGGTTGCAGAATGGTCAGATTGAAGAAATCTACGGGCGGCTCGGAACGCTAGAAAATTCTTAGGGTTCCTGATATTCAGATAGGCACAAAAAAACAAGTGGGCAAATTTGCAACTTTGTGGCTATACTGTTTAAGCGACGACGCGGGGTAGAGCAGTCTGGTAGCTCGTCGGGCTCATAACCCGAAGGTCCATGGTTCAAATCCGTGCCCCGCCACCAAGCACGAACAGCCCCAGGAAAGCTAACTTTCCTGGGGCTGTTCTTTTGTGACAAACCCTGCGATTTCGGGCTAATTTCTGCGAGAATGGCGATGAGAATATACCCATACGAGAGGGGTCCAGGTATGTCTGCCCAAACAAAACAGCGTCTGATGTGGGGAGCGGGGGCCATTATCTTTGCCCTGTACTTCTTAATACCAGATGAGCGCGGCTTCTCTGACTTTATGGTCACGGGCCTTGTCTTGGGGCTGGGCATTCTGGCGGTGTGGCTGAAGGTCGGTCGCAAAGAGATTGCGCCTCTGGAGACGGCGGCGGTAACGCGTCAGACGGTCCAGAAAACGTTTGCCAAGACTGAGACGCTGATTGATCATCTAGAAGAGATGGTGGGTGAAGCAGCAGAATCCTGGAAGCCACAGTTGACAGAGGTAAAGACAGGTCTGGAACGCGAGACGCTCCAGCTCACGGTGATGGGCAACAGCGGTGTGGGCAAATCCACTGTTTTGGATCTGCTTAAAGGGCAGTTCAATTGTGGCTTTAGCGAAAGCAGCCAGTTACTGACTGAAGCAGTGCCCCCTGCCAATGCTCTAGAAACATTGGGAACGTTTAAGCAGCTTCCGCAGCCCCTCTCAACGGCGGACGTGGTCCTGTTTGTGACTCAGGGCGATCTGACACAGTCAGAGTTCCAATGTTTGCAGGCTTTAGACGCATACCAAAAGCAGATGCTGGTGTTGTTCAATAAGCAGGACCAGTATTTGCCTGCTCAGCGGACAGTCTTACAGGAAAAGATTAAGCAGCAGTTGCAGGGTGAAGAATCTGTTGTTGATGTGGTTGCGATCGCATCCCAGCCCAACCCCATAAAAGTCCGCCGCTACCAAGAAGACGGTTCCTATCACGAAATCCTGGAAGCTCCCGAGCCAGATATCAAAGCTCTAACGCAGCGACTCAATCAGATCATCGCTGAAGATACCGAACAGCTCATTCTGCAGCAAACATACCAGCAGACCCTGAGCCTCCAATCTGAAATTCAAGTTCAGCTCAACCAAACTCGTCACGAATTAGCGCAGCCAATCATTGAGCGCTACCAGTGGATTACGGGAGCTACCGCCTTTGCCAACCCCGTTCCGACATTGGATCTGTTAGCCGCTGCTGCTATCTCCGGCAAAATGGTAATGGATTTAGGTAGTCTTTACCGGCTCAAGTTTTCGGTCAATCAGGCCCAAGCGATCGCCAGCACAATGGCTAGCGCCATGCTGAAGCTCGGTTTAGTAGAAATTTCAACCCAAGCATTGAGCGCTTTACTAAAGGGACATGCCTTCACCTTCGTCGCGGGCGGCTTGCTCCAGGGCGTTAGTGCAGCTCATTTAACCCACGTAGCGGGTCTCAGCCTAACAGAGCATTTTCAGGAGCTAAATGCGCTGGAATTAGTATCACCAGAGAGCAACTGGCAGCCAGAGAAGCTGAAGAAAACGATGGAAAGAGTATTTGTCGCGCAACAGCAGCTTGAGGGACTCAAAGATTTCTCCCAGAAGGCAATTGGAAGATTCCGCCGTCAGGGTGGGTTATTAGAATCGGCAACATAATCCAGCGAACATATCTAGCCCAATCCATCAGCTTATTGAGCCTCCTATCAAAGACTTGGGAGGCTTTATGATCAAAAAGAAGTCCCGATTGGCGAGAAGTACGGTCAACTTCGCCTCATTGGTGCTCACGATGGCCGCCACGGCGCCGTCAAAATTTCTCAGGATGTCGATCTATACACCGCCATACTCGAACCAGAAGACAGAATTGGCTACCAAATTTCTCCCGAGCGGTATGCCTGGGTGCAAGTTGTACGAGGCATTATTTCTCTTAACGGGGAGGAACTTCGAGAGGGCGCTGGCCTTCAACTGACAGCCAGCAAATCTTTGGAGATTCAGACTCAGATTGGAGCGGAAGTTTTGCTGTTTGACTTAGCCTAAGCGCGTCCAAACTTTACGTATGGAACCTCTGTCTACTTAAAGCAAGTTTGCCGTAAGGCTGTCTGATCCCAGTTCGCTAGACTCGCTGCTGCCTCATAGGTGCTCTGGAGAAACGCTAGCAACATCTGCTCGGGTTCTTCCGCCTCACACACCGAATCATAGGGAAGAATGAACTCTCCTAGGGATTCATGGAAGAAGGCTGCTTTAGGCTGAACCGAGACCTCACCGAAACCTTCTGGAGTGGGATAAGCATAGGAATAAAAGGCAGGATAGCCTAACCCCAGCCCCGGCCAGAAACCAGCGCTGCTCACCTCTTGCGAATAGGCTTCTTTAGCAACCGCATCAGGCAGATTAGGAACGCCGCCGGGATGTTCTGGCGCTGATTTTCCTGAGAACCGCGTCACCGCAAGGTCAAAGCTGCCCCAGAAAAAATGCACTGGACTGACCTTGCCACTGAAGTAGGAGCGGAATTCACGAAAGACCCGCTCACTCTGGAGCAGTACTCGCCAGCACCGATTAGCATATTCGGCATCATAGGCGCTGTGGGTATCATCCTGCTCAAAAGGAATGGGGTCGGCAACTTCGTTGGGAGTCGTATTAATCTTGATGTTGATATCAAGAGCCGCAAGGCTCGCCATCAGGGCTTGATAAAAATCTGCGACCGAGCAAGGTCGCAGCTCAAGGCTCTGCGTCTGCCCCTCGATAGTTGCTATTTGTAGCTGGTGATCGATAAAGTCAAAGTCTATCTGAAAGACACGGCTACCATAGGGAATCGTGCCAGTGGTTAGCCCCCGCGCCGTAAGATATAGCGGTACATGCCAGGAGTGATTAATCCAAGGGGTCTGTACCAATCGGACTTTGCCCACAATCTGAGTCCACATGTGCAAGGTAGCGTAGGTCGCTTGCCAAGCATCCAGGGTCAGACTCGGCCAGTAATTAGACATAACATTCTAAATAATGGAAAGTGTCAGATCGTCTATGCTCTACCATGACCACAACGACTGAACTCAATCACAGTGTAGATCATCAGCTCAACGTCAACAGTCTGCAGAATAAGACCATCAAGCTAGCCTCTAACTGATCCAAATCAATGCCAATCGCCAATCAAGCTACAGACTGGCAAACAGCCCTGCAAGATCGCGCGACACAAAGCCTCCAGCAGATGATTCAAGATCATGGGCAACTGCCACTAGAGCTACAGTCAGAGCTGCAAAATCAGCTTGGGGTACTCACAGGTCTACAGAACAAGCTCAGTCAAAATCTAATCCAAATTGCGGCCTTTGGCTTTGTCAGTCGCGGGAAATCCGCTGTCCTCAATGCCCTCTTTGCCGAACCTATCTTCCCGGTCGGACCACTTAATGGCGAAACTCAGTGGCCTCGCTCGGTGCGCTGGTCCCCAACCCTGGCTGAGATAGAGAATGCCAGCCTCCAGATTGAGCTAATCGATACCCCCGGCCTTGATGAAATCGAAGGCCAGGGCCGAGCGCAGATGGCCCGTGATATTGCCAGTACTGCTGATTTGATTCTGTTTATCGTGGCCGGAGCACCCACCCCAGAGGAATTAGCGGCGCTCGGAGAACTTCGACAGGTTCAGCGGCCCATATTAATGGTGGTCAATAAGGCTGATCTGTACCCGAATCTGCAGCCAGAGACAATCTACGAAAAACTGGCGAACCTACAGCAGGTGCTAACGTCCAACGAAATTCTGCTCACAGCAGCAGCCCCAGCCCCCGTTCCAGTACGTTCAGAATGGCCCGATGGTCGCTCTAAAGAAGACTGGGAGGTGCCGCCCCCCAATGTGGAATCTCTGCGCCAGCGTTTGTTGAAACTGCTCAATCAAGAAGGACGTGGATTGCTGACGGTGAACGCCCTACTCCAGGCAGAAGGTATTGAGCAGGAGATTTCTCAGCGGCTTGCGGAGAATTATTCTAAGTCGGCTGAGGCGCTGATTGGAAAATTTTTGGTGGTTAAGGGAGTTGCGATCGCACTTCTCCCCTTCCTCTTTCTCGACCTACTCGGATGCGGCCTCTTTGATCTCTTACTAGTGGGTGCATTAGTAAGGCACTACGGCCTACCCACCAGTCGCTATCGCGTCGATCAGATTTGGCAACGACTCTTCTCAAATATAGGCAGTATTCTACTCATAGAAATAGTGAGCGGCATTCTTTTTGGCCTCGGGGGCGATGCCGCCATTATAGATAATGCAGGAAACCTACTGCCGCTCGTGAGCGGTGCGATTGCCCAGGCTGGCGTCGCCGCCTACGGCGCTCAAAAAATCGGGCAGGCAACTCAAACCTACCTAATCCAAGGTGCAACCTGGGGGCCTATCGGACCCAGCACAATCATTTATCAGATGCTCCAAGCCCTCAAGCCAGACATGCTTCTCTACCGACTGCGGCAGAACTTGACGCCGCTCCCTATCGAATCCGGCGCGCCAAATTAGTCTCGCAGTCAACCTCGCTATTGGCGAGAATGATCTCAAAGATAGGCATTGCTACTTCAACTGGCTGATCGTAACGGCGGGTAAACTCTGACTCCACAAGCTGCCGTGCTCGATGGGCTTGAGCTGTACCATTGCGTTCAGAAACAATAACCAGATATTGGGCCGCTCGTGATGCCGCTTCCATACGGTCGTTGCGATCCATTGCCACATGGAACAAGCGCCAAGATTGATTCGCATTGCTCACGAGTGAAGGTCGCCGGATAATGCCCTGCGTAATCGCTCCTTCATAGTTAATACGGTAGGGACTGCAGCTCTTAGCTTCGGCAGGCTGGATCGCCAGCGGCAGCAATAGGCCCAATAGCCCCAGCAGATAAAACGGTTTCATAATTTTGCCTCCCCACAACCTAAAGATTGCTGACTGTCAAAGAACTTGAACAGATGCCTTCAATATTCCGCAGGGGCCTCGTTCATGCAACTTTGCTCAACATATCTTGACTGAAAGGGATGACAAGCAACCAGGGTTTATGCTAGGGGCGTGCCTCAATTCCATTCGGGAGCGTTGCCTTGTCAAAACTCCCAGCACGACCAAACTGATCGCCACCTTCAATCACTGCATCGGTAAGCTGAGCGCCATTCAAAGTAGCACCTGTAAAATCAACAAAGACTAAACTGGCACCCGTGAGATTAGCATCAGAGAGATTAGCACCCGTTAAATCAGCCAAATTGAGATTAGCATTCGTAAGATCGGCTCCCTGCAAATTAGCCTTCCTTAAATTCGCAGCAGCTAAATCAGCACCCGTTAGATCGCACTTTGAGCAACGTCCCGATTTCAGAAGCTTTTTCACATGATCAGGATTCTCAGCTTGGGCCACTGAACCCAACAGCAACGGAAACAGGGTTAACGCCAGCAATGCTCGATAGTTCATGGAATACTCTGCAAATCTTTCTTGGATTGTAAAAGACTTTGGAACGTTGCAGGCGGTCAAAACTTCAGGCGTATCAGAGCCGTTAATCTGCGAACCAGTGGTCAAGACCAAAGCCGACCGCTCGGGTTGAGAGGGTCGCAGCTAACTGGAGACAAGCGTGACGACCGATTTCCGTTTCAAAAACTGAAGAAAAAACGGCATCAATGGCGTGGGTTTGGCAAAACTGCCGCAGTTGCTGTGGATATCCTGAGATCGCAGGCTTAATTACAAAAATCCCCGGCCAGCCTTTTTCATAGCAGTGGATGAGCTGCGGTAGGGTGGCAACGGACTCATCTAAAGCAATGGGAGTGGTGTACTGCTTGCTCAACCGGAGCATATCTTCAAACTGGTTAACCGGCAGGGGCTGCTCTAGGTACTCAATATCAGAAGTGGGTCGGGAACCGTCACATATCTCTAACCACTGTTGTGCGGTTTGAGCATCTAATCCTCCGTTGGCATCTAGGCGAAGCTGAGCAGACGGAGGGAGTTCTGATAGCAAAGTTCGGCATAGATCTTGTTCGGTTGCAAGGCTGCTAACGCCAATTTTCAACTTGTAGGTGCGATAGCCCCGCTTCCACAAAGCAGGCCAAGCCGTTAGTGCAGCTTTTCCTGTCGGCAGGAGAGCGCTGTGGAGTAAAGCCTCTTTGTTCTCAGATGCTGCTGGCCGATGACTGAGGGACTCCAGGGCTGAACCAAAGCCAAATTGGCAGGCCGGTAACGCTTCGGAGATAGCCTCTAGTTCATGCAGGGAAAAGCGAGCCGGGAGGTGACGACAGAAATACAGGGCTTCTTCCAAAGTCTCTGAACCAAACCAGGGCAGGGGCGCAATCTCCCCTTTTCCCATACGTCCTCGCTCATCTTCAAGCTGCAGCAGGATTCCGTCTCGCTGAGACCAAAGGCCATGGTGGGTCCGTAGGGCCTGCTTAAAACGTCTTTGATAGGGTTGGAAGGAAAGCCGAAACATAATCGGTGCTGAGATTGAGTCGTGATTGTGGCGTTATGTATGCCATCCGCCCGCTGCCATGCGGGGATGCCCCTTTCAATGGTTAGATGGATAGAGTAAGTATATTTCCCTGGGGTTAGACTGTGGCCGTTACAGGTCGGTCTCGGATATTGTTCAGCAACCTGTACGAGCATCCTCTTGATCCCGCTGTTTTAACAAACCGTTGTCAAGCTCTCTTTCATGACCGTTACCCCGTTTCCGGCAAAGCTGCTTCAGGACCGCAAGTCACTGCATGAGCTGTTTGTAGCCTGTCAAGCGACGGCTCGGCGCAAGGAACATGCCCAGGTTGTTAGCTTGTCTCTAGCCATTCCTGCGGTTGACCCACTGGCGGTCCTGGAACGATTGCGGCAGCCAGAGCATCTGCACTTTTACTGGGAGCAGCGATCGCAACAAATCGCCATCGCCGCAACGGAACCGGTTCTGCAACTACAGATAGACGGCCCGCAGCGGTTTACGCAGGCACAGCGGTTTATTTGTACATCATTAGTGGATACGGTCACAGCAGGAGCTTTGGATTTGCCCTGTGCGGGTCCGCACTTTTTCTGTAGCTTTACTTTTTTTGACGAGACGCAGCGAGAGACGCGGCTATTTCCGGCGGCGACGGTGTTTTTGCCCCGTTGGCAGGTGGCACGGGTCCGGGACCAGGCGGTATTGGTTGCCAATCTTTTGGTGGACGCTCAAACCAATCTGGTGCAGCTAACAGACGAAGTTTGGCGACAGTGGCAGCAGTTGCGCTCTCCTCAAACCAACGGAAGAGGGACGCTGCAGTCTGCAAAGTTAAGTTCGCCTGTAGCTGCAGATTATCCAGTCCTGACCGAGACCGAGCGGTTTACGACTGCTGTGAAAAACATCTTGCAGGATATTGAAGCGCAGGGTTTGCAAAAGCTAGTCCTGGCCCACACTCTAGATGTGACGGTTCCTGAACCACCGCCGTTGGGTCATGCTCTAGCGACTCTGCGCGATCGCTACCCCGACTGCTATGTGTTCTCGGTGAGCAACGGCAAGGGGCAGGCGTTTATGGGGGCTAGTCCTGAGCGGTTGATTGAACTTTGCGATCGCAACTTAGTCACCGACGCCCTCGCCGGATCCGCCCCGCGCGGCCAAAATCTAACAGAAGATACGCACTTAGGCACTCAACTGCTGGGCAACCCTAAAGATAATCATGAGCATCAGGTGGTTCTTGACTTTATCCAAAACTGCCTTTGGGAATTGGGCATTCAGTCGCAGGTCTCTTCTCCGCCCCATTTGCTACAGCTCCCCAACATCCAGCACTTACGCACATTGGTCACGGCCAAAATCCCGCAGAATTTGCACCTGCTAGAGATTTTAGAGGCGCTGCATCCCACCCCAGCCGTGGCAGGCGCACCCCAGAAAATTGCCCAGCAGCAAATCCGCAAGCATGAGACCTTTGAGCGCCATCTCTATGCGGCCCCCATTGGCTGGGTCGATCACCAGGGGAACGGAGAATTCACGGTGGGGATTCGGTCCGCGCTCATTGACGGCTGTTTAACCCGACTCTACGCAGGTGCGGGGATTGTTGCCGGCTCTGATCCGCAGCGAGAACTAGCCGAAATCCAGCTCAAGCTCCATACGCTTTTGGATGCGCTGGTATAAAGCCATCCCTCTCGAATATCAACCCTGGAAGAATTACTATTTATCGTCCTGCAGGCGGCGGAATTCGTCTTCTAGATTTTGCACTTGCTGATGCAGATCATTTACATTCTGCTCTGGCTCATCTTCGACCTGAACATCAATGACCTGGGGCTTGCCTGAATAGGTATCTTTTGGCGCACTAGAAGAGCCACCTTGGCCTTGATTTGTCAGACTATCGAGCCACTGCCGTGATTCTTCGGTGGTCATTTCACCCCGACGGATCATTTCGTCAGCAAGTTCTTGCGCCCGCTTCTGCAGGTCCGAGATCTGATCGGTGGCCTGCTCTCCGGCATAGGAGATAGCTCCAACGCCCAGATAGAATGCTTTTTTAACAAGATCTTGAAAGTCAGCCATGCTCAAAACTCTATGTGGCGATGTGGTGAGAACGGACCTTAAACCAAGGTGACCCGGAGTCCACGCCTATCACAAGCATCCCGTATTGCTGCTACCTTCCGGTCCTGACAAGATTGAGGCGTTGCGATCGCATGGGTCCGAGTCACCAAACAGTCTAACATCGTTAACTCCCCCAGTGCAGCCTATCGATCTTTTGAGCGATCGCTCTAGACTTCGATACACTGAATCCATCCTTACCGGGCGTTTAATCTATGCCTTCAACACTCCCCGCCGCCATCGCTCCCAGCGGCTACCCTCAACGGAACCATACGAAGGCGCTCCGCCAAGACGCTTTGGGATACATCGAATACATCGCAGGCCAGGGCGATTTCCTGAAAATTCCGTTCCCCCTAGTACCCACCTATTTCGTCAACCATCCTGATCTGATTCAGGAGGTGATGGTCAAACAGTCCCGCAGCTTTCATAAACCCTTCGGCATTAAATACACAGCCAATCAGCTCTTTGGCGACAATCTATTCACCAGCGACGGTGAACTCTGGAAAATATTGAGATCGACCCTTCAGCCTGGTTTTAGCGTTCCACGTCTCCAGAACTACGCCAAAACAGCAATTGGCTACACCCGACAGATCGTAGATCGCTGGCAACCGGGTGAAACAGTAGAAATCACCGACAACATGATGGAGCTAACGCTTCGCACCACAACCCAGTGTTTCTTCGGCATGGACCTCTACAGCAGCAAGTCGGGAGAAAACCTGCTCCGCTTTATTGAACTTTTTTTCAAGCGGATTAGCTCCGTTCCAACCCCTGCCTGGGTTCCTATACCTAGCAACCGAGAGCTGAAGAAGTTGCTCAAAGATAGAAACGATTTTTTCCTGCCCATCATCGAAGAGCGCCGCACCTCAGGTGAAGACAAAGGCGATATTCTCTCAATGTTAGTTCAGGGCCAGAAGGCTGACACAACGGGATACATCACCGACATGCAGGTGTGTAACGAAGTCAGCAATCTATTTGCAGCGGGGTATGAAGTCACGGCCTACAGCCTAGCGTTTACGCTCTATCTACTGGCTCAACACCCAGATATAGAGGCACGTCTACGTGACGAAATTGCTCGCGTCCTGGGTACACGCGAAATTACTGCAGAAGATTTAGAGCAGATGCCTTATCTGGAGCAAGTGCTACAAGAATCAATGCGCTTGCTTCCAGTAATCGCGTTTGTAGGCCGTCAATCCATTGAACCTGTGACTATTCAGGGACACCACCTGCCGAGCAGAAGTATGATCGTTGTCGCACCTTGGACACTGCATCGCCGTGCTGATATTTACCCAGAGCCATTGACGTTCAACCCTGACCGCTTTGCTGACGGCAACATCTCTAAATCAGCTTATTTACCCTTCTCAGGTGGGCCAAGAGCCTGCATTGGTCAAGGCTTCGCCATGATGCAGATGCGAATTAACTTAGCCATGATTTTGCAGCGCTATCGCCTGAGCCTGCCGTCAGATTACGTGTTTAAGCCTATTTTCAATTTCAATACCCGTCCCCAAAATGGGCTGCCGATGGTTCTAAAGGCCGTTTAGGTTTGGCCTGCCGCCCCAGCTTGCGGAAAAAAAGCCCAGGGGTGAGTTTCCCTGGGCTTGATCATGTTGTGGTATGTGAGGTATCGGTACCTTATAGATTAGGGGCAGCTCCTGAGGACGACATGAACGACACATGAGAGCTGCACGAATTTCTCCAAAAACAAAAAAGGGGAGACTGTAGCAGACAAAAAAAGCCCAGGGGTGAGTTTCCCTGGGCTTGATCATGTTGTGGTATGTGAGGTATCGGTACCTTATAGATTAGGGGCAGCTCCTGAGGACGACATGAACGGCATATGAGAGCTGCACAAATTTCTCTAGAAATAAGAGGGAAAGACTTTAGAAGCAAAAAAGCCCAGGGAAAATTACCCCTGGGCTTGATCATGTTGTGGTATGTGAGGTATCGGTATTTCATATACTAGAGACCCGTTCTAAAAGAAATATGAAATGAGTCTGAGAAAAACTTTCCTTAATTTATAAGGTGCAATATCTGTTTTCTTGTCGCTTGTCGTATCTGCACTTGAAACATTGAAATACAGCATTACACGTATTGATTAGGATATAAAAATGGCTGACCCCCATCTATGCGAAAGAAGGGCTGTCCCAACTCAGCCGGGTACTGCTATAAGCGGATGTATAGCAGGCGAAAAGTTATCCAAAAGATTCTCTGGCACTAGACCACAGCGCGTTTCTACTCAGAGCCATCAGTATGGATAAAGAAAAACTGATGGGCCTGATCAGCAGCTACTCGGGTAGAGAATTAGAGCAGCGAAAGAGCTGGTATTCTCCGGCGGCAGAGGCTTATAACCAAGCAAGGCCCAGCTATCCGCAGGCTGTAATTGAGCAGGTCATTGAGATCGCCCAGTTGTCTAGAGAGTCTAAGCTTCTAGAAGTAGGCTGTGGCCCCGGCACCGCCACGTTGAGTTTTGCAGCCCTGAAATGTCCGATGCTCTGCTTGGAGCCGAATCCTGACTTCTATCGGCTGGCAGTCAATAACTGCCAGAACTATTCGCAAATCGAGCTTCAGAACACATCATTTGAGGAATGGGATTTACAAGCAGAGCAGTTCGACGCGGTTGTGGCCGCTAGCTCCTTTCACTGGATTCCGGCAGAGGTGGGTTATCAGAAGGCGGCCCAGGCCCTCAAACCCGGTGGCTCTCTGATTCTGCTGTGGAATAAGGAACTTCAGCCCAGTCAAGCTGTCCACCAACACTTCTCTAGAATCTACGCAGCTCATGCGCCAGAGCTCGATCGTTACGAGGATAAACCCACGCAGCTCAAAATTTTAGACAACTTGGGACAAATCGCACTTGATTCAGGCCACTTTGACAAGATAAGTCCTGGGTATGTCGAAGTTTCTGTAATCCATACAGCCGAACAATATTTAACGCTCTTGCAAACCTATTCGCCTTACCTCAAGTTAGAGTCGCAGCGGCGGGACGCCTTATTCCAAGAATTGCGAGGCTACATAGAAAGGCATTTGGATGGCCGCTTGCCACTATCACATCTGTCTGCTTTCCACATTGCTCAAAAGCGTTAGATCGATTCCAATAATTCCTCTAGCACACTCCAGGCCCCTTGGGCATCGAGGTGGCTGGCGGCGTAGTTGCGACAGAGCAGGTCGTCACTGAGAAAGCGGTCGTACTTATCGTTGCGTTTGTTTTTGACGGCTGCCGCTAGCTCCACTGGATCAGCGGGGCCTTGGTTGAGGAGCTCTAAGAGATGAGATCGCAACCCTTCCCCATCCAGACCATTTACCTTCAGCGTCACCCCTTGGTTCTGCACCTTCAATCCTCGATCCAATAGCTGTACAAACAACGTGTTCGTAATCACGCTCCCCCGCCAAGGGAATAGCAAAGTACTACGGCCATCTTCCAGGGCCTGAGTCTGATGCAGGCCCTGGTCGCGAAACTGCTGCCGCGCCGTCTGCAGCAAATCACGGGCCGTTTCATCTAGAAACCCTGGAATCTGATCCGAGAGATAGATTTTATACATGGTTTGACGCAATCTATCATGTACAAAACCGCTAGAACCTCCAAAATCTGGGGCTTTACCGGAGGAGGCTCCGATCACTTCAACTTTGCCTCGGTGTTCATCGACGCTCATCACTTCCCAACGGCGACCGGCAAAAATCAGAAACATTCCCTCGACCAAAGGCGACCGAACCGGCAAGGAACCTAGAGTTCGGCCATCTGAGACTAGGTGGTATTCGTCTTGGGTGGCGAACGCTGTATAAAACGTATAGTGATTAACCTGTTTTTCGCCTTTTATACCGAGTAGAAGCAAGCCATCCTGACTTTGCTGGATCAGATCGTGGTGGCCGAGGGTCCGCAGCAGCTCCATAAAGATATCTTGATCGACGGCGGCAAAGGGGCCTGTACGACAGAGGAAGTCCCAAGCCTGGTCCGGTCTGACGCCGCTTTGCTGAGCAATCAAAGACAGAAGCTGCTGAATGAGGGTCGAGAGCTGCAGGCGTCCGATGATGGGGGGCTCGAACCAGCCTTCTAGCAAAAGTGTGAAGATTGCGATCGCCTGCACCAAATCAAAATACAGGCTGTTCGTAATCGGCGTACTGGGCGTTACCTCCGGTTCTGAAATGTACACCCGCATAATGGCAGACTCCCCCGCCCGTCGGCCTGAGCGTCCCAAGCGCTGACAGGTACTCGCCACTGAGCTAGGCGGACCCACCTGAGCAATAGACTTCACCGAACCCACATCAATGCCCATTTCCAGCGTCATTGTACAAATGACATTGGACGGTCGATCTTCTGCTTTGAGGGCATCTTCCGCTTCTTGGCGTAGCTCCTTAGCAAGACTGCCGTGGTGGGGCAAAAACTCATTGGGCACCCGCCGCTCAATGGACATATATCGCAGCAGATCGGCATACCGCTCCACCTGACGACGGCTGTTGATGAAGATCAGGTTTTTATCGCCCCGCAAAGCTTTGAACAAATCACCCGCAATTGCGATCGCATCCGCAGAAGGCTGCAGATCCATTTCATCCTTGGGTACTTCATCTACATCGTCGTCATCTTCAAACGCAGGCTTTACATACCCTCGGATCTGTAGCTTGATGTCCTGATCTTTGCCGCCTGACTGAATGAGCTGTACGCCATCACCATGACCGGGCCGTAAGAACTCAGCAGCCAGGGACATATCGCCCAGCGTTGCACTCAGGCCCACGCGCATGACCCGCTTACCCACAACAAGCTCCACCCGATGCATCAAGGACTGCATCTGTCGGCCTCGCTCAGAGCCAATGAAGGAATGCATTTCATCAATGACGATGTACTGCAGATCTTTAAATAGCTCGGCAAGCTGCGTGCCTCTGAGTACAAATAGAGCTTCTAACGATTCAGGGGTAATCAGAACCACTCCAGCAGGGTTTTCTAGGACGCGCTTCTTTTTCCCAGAGGCGATGTCACCATGCCAAGCGTTGACTGGAATCCTTAAGCCTTCTCCGATTTCTGCCAGCCGTCGATGCTGGTCGTTGATGAGGGCCTTGAGGGGACTTAGGCCAATGACCTGGATACTTTTACCGGGATGGGTGACGAGTTGAGAAAAGACGGGTAGAAAAGCGGCTTCAGTTTTACCCCCTGCGGTAGCGGCGGTGATGATTACATCAGATTTGCGAGATAGAATCGGGGAGACGGCGGCGTCTTGGATCGGTCGAAGTCCCGGCCAGCCTTGGGCATAAATCCAGCGCTGAACCTGTTCGTGGAGCTGGTCAAAGCCGGTGTTTTTGGATGTTTGGGCGACCATAGGGGTTTTGAGAGTTGCGATCGCCTCCACTAAAACCTATTTCAGCCATTAAATAAAGGGGCAAAGTGTGGAGAGTGACATTGTGCTAAGGCATCAGTGCCGAGCGTAAGAAGCAGAGACCAAAATAATACATCACAAAAATCACCACCCCCAGGATGCAAATGCCATACCAGAAGCTGCCGGGCGCTGTCGCTCGATAGGTTCTGAAGTTATGCTTACCTTTCAAAACGCCTGACTGAATCGAGAGCATCAGCTCTCGCAGCCCGACGGTTGCAAGGACAATCATCCAAATTCCTACCAGTAGCAGTATTGCCATGCCTTCGCAGAATCAGTGTTGACTCCAGTATTCCCAAAGTGTGTTGAGATGGATGTTCTAAACTTTGTAGGGTAATAATCTCAAACAAAGGCTGTACTTGCCCCTCTCTATCGCTCCGTAATCGATCAAACCGCTTCATAGCAGGTTCGTTGTGGTGACTGGAATTGTCGTAGTGAGTGTGAAATGAATGCGTGGGTTCCAGATGCATCTATGAGTACTCTGGCAAAAATACGCGATCGAAGGGCTGCTTTCGATACCGTCGGTACAGATTAAAATCGCTATCTAGCGTTGCAATGGCAGAGATATCTAGGCGCTCAGAAAGTGCAACGAGAGTTAAATCTGCAAAGTCACCCGGTAGATCTGCATACTGAGCATTCAGCTCCGCAATCCGACAGAAGTCCTGGGGGAGTAGCGTTGCACACTCATAAATTTCCTTCGCAACATCGAGCAAGAATTCATTCTGGGTTTGCCACTGGGCACTCAGCAGCCACATCACTTCAGTGATGTAGCTTGGCGTTGTCAGTAACCGGCTAGTGCATTGCTCAAAAAAGGTACACACAGACACATGATGATGATCGCTGGCGCTATAGTACGCGAACAAAATACCGCTGTCGATCAAGATGACCGGGTGATAGGTCACGAATGGCGATTTTGTAAATAGTTTGCGATCGCTTGCTTTCGATTGGAGCGTTCAGAGCGATCTGGCGACGCATCCGTTAAGAGATGCTGAGGATGTCCACCTCGCCGCTCCACGATTGTCTTACCCAGTTGCAAGCTCAGCCAGCGCTCACGAATGAGCCGTTTAATCAGGTCGCTGCGATTAGCATTCGTCTCATGAGCTAACAGCTCAGCAAGCTGTCGTTCAGTTTCTTCATTGAGTCTGACCGTAAGCATAGAGCACCCCTTGCACTACTTGTATGACAAGTATAACGACTAATGGATACAGCACAGATTACTGTCTGATTATCAGAAGTGTAGGGGCACCCTAAAGGCAACTTAGACCTCCTCGCGTTCTTGCCTCTATTCCTATGACTCAATCTGTTGATACGAATCTGAACCTCCAAGATCAAGTCCATCAGCTTTTAGAGCTAGCCTATCAAGAGCCAGATTTACACTCACAGGATGTTTCCGCAATTCAAAGCTCACTCCGCAAAGCTGTGTCGCCCACCTTTGAGATTGTGTTTGCAGGCGCTTTTAGTGCTGGGAAGTCAATGCTAATCAACGCTTTGCTAGAGCGCAAGTTGCTCTACAGCGCGGAAGGGCACGCAACGGGGACAGAATGCCAGATTGCCTACGCTGAGCAGGGACAAGAGCGAGTAATCCTTACTTTTCTGAGTCACGTTGAAATCTTTGAACAGGCTCGACTCCTCATTCAGAGTCTAGGCTTTATGATCGATGGCACCGTTGTAGGAGATCTCAAAAGCGTACAAGCAACCTGCCAACAAGTCATTCAAGAAGAAGGCGGAGAAAGTCGTTCAGACAGAGCGAAACGCGCTTCTGCTTTAGACCTCTTAATTGAGGGATATATGCATAACGAAAACTATATCCAGCCAGAAGCGAATGCGACCTATCCGATGGAACATTTCAGTTTCTCAACGCTTCAGGAGGCAGCTGGCTATGCCCGTAGAGGAGCTAACAGTGCAGTTCTTAAGCGAATTGAGTACTACTGCCATGACGAATTACTGAAAGACGGCAACGTTCTGATTGACACGCCTGGAATTGATGCTCCGGTCAAAAAAGATGCTGAACTGACCTATGACAGGATCAGAGATCCAGATACGTCTGCTGTAGTCTGTGTCTTGAAGCCTGCTGAAACAGGGGAACTCACCACAGAAGAGACAGAGCTACTGGAAACGGTTCGCTCTAATCCTGGGATTCGCAATCGCGTTTTCTACACCTTCAACCGCATCGATAAGACTTGGTACAACCCTCAACTGCGCCAGCGCCTAGAATCGATTCTGCACAAACAGTTCCAGAATAGCGATCGCGTTTATCAAACCAGTGGTCTCTTAGGATTTTACGGTAGCCAGATTAGAAAGACAGATCGGAGCAATCGCTTTGGCCTCGACACGCTATTTGCAGAAGAGATTAAAGGAAGTAGCGCTCAAGAGGAAGCGCCCCTGTTCGTCACTGAATTCAATAACTACTGTGCCACTTCTGGCAAGCTGATCGGCAGTCCCTTCCGGCCAGAAGCGAGAGGCTACGAGCGCCCGAATGAAAATTACGTACGGATTCTCACAGAGAACGGCACCCCGCTGATTGAGCAATTGGTTAAAGACAGCGGCGTCGAAAACTTCCGCAGCGCGATCACCCGCTATCTAACGGAAGAGAAGCGACCTCAACTGTTTGCAGCGCTGGTTGATGATCTTTCACCGCTTTGCCAAGGTTTGCGCCAAACCTATATCGAGACTTGGCAGCACTTCGATAGCCAGCCCCGTAATGTGGAAGCGATTCAAGAAAAAGAACTCCGTCAAATTAATCCAATCCTTAAAAAGATTGGCGATGCTCTGCAAACGCATCTTGAGCAAGAACTCACCCAGATCGCAGCCAGCAAAAATAATCAGGCTTTTGAAGGCAGCTTCATCAAGCTTCAAAGCCGCATGGTGAAGCAGCTAGATGAGTTACTAAGCAGCTTTTTGGTTGCCAGTGTTCATGAACAGGCCCAAGCGACCCACAAGCGCCATGCTGTGGTGCCGTTGCTGGGCATCTTGGCAGAAGCCTTTTATTATCTAGCGGATGGTCTAGAAGAAACTTTAGTTGATGCATCGCAAGAGCTGGTCGTCTGTTTTTTCCAGCATCTGAAGGAAAAGATTCAGCAGCAGGACTATTACAGTGAACTGCTAAGAGTGCTAGGCAGCGATAGCGGCATTGAGCAACAACTCACAAAACTGCAGGAACAAGCCTGCCATGCCATTCGCAATGAAGCGAAGGTGGAGTGCGATCGCTATGTCCGTGAACAGCCCGATTTCTATGCTGAGGGTACCGTTTCAGTTTGGCAGCTTCGGCAAACCCTGCAGCAAGCCTGCGGTGGCTATGACTACCAAAGCATGGTAGATGCTGAGCCTGCCATTCGACAACTACTGAAGCTAGATTTTGAGCAAAAGGTACAAAAAACAGTGATGACCGCTTTTCGGCCAACGGTGAATACGACCTTGATCAATCATCTGTTACCAGTTGCTCAGGAACTGGCCGATAGTATTCTGCAGCAGCAACAAAAGGCCCGTCTTTATTTGGCAAAAACGTTGGCGGCAGAAGCTGAAGAAACACTCAAAGAAAATCAGCGGAGGCAAGAGGCGGTCCGTCAAAAGATTGAGGTCTACAACCAGTCCATCACCAGCGTTAAACAGTCTCTGGGAATCATGCCGCTCGGAGAACAAAGCCAAAAGCTGCCCGAAATTCAGGAGTCAGATTTAGCGTTAGTTCCTGCAATGACTGCTTCTTTAGGTGACATCGAGCCGGAACTATCACTCAATGGCGTAGAAGCCTCACCGGCTGTCATTTCAGAGTTGGTGACTACGGGACAAAACGGCTGGCAGAACTCAAGATAGCACTAGATTCCACCACAGCTCACTTCAACAACATCGGCAATGAACAACTCAGACATTCAATTTGAATCCCTAAACGATAGCGATACAACCGTTATCTCGATGCAATCAAATCTGTTGAAACCGACAGAACTCAAGGAATTTACCCTAGAAGCTTTTAGAACTAAAGGGCTGGAAAGATTAGGGCAAATTGTTGAAGAAAGAGGGCAGGGAAAATTTCCCGCTAATGCAGGTAAGACTTGGTTTGAGAAAGGTCTTGAGTGCGAGCTTCTAAGCGCTAACTCTCAGGGCTAGCAAAAGGGAAGGTGAGATTCAGAGTCATTCTTGACTTTTGTCCAGACAAGCCAGAAATGAATGAATCAGAGCTAGATGCCCTGAGATAAGAAGATCTTGGTAATTTCAGCTGCTCTTGGCAGCCGCATCTTGGCCCCCAAAATCGAATCAACCACTGCTCATACTGAAAATATTAACGATGAACTACTCCAATCCAAAATTTAAACCCTTTAATGACGAGGGTACAGCCGTTTCGATTAGCTCTAATATGTTCAAGCAAAAAGAGCTAATGCAATATGCGTTAACGGCTTTCCAAGACCACGGATTGAATCAACTAGGCAAAATGATCTGGGATGAGGGCCGTGGCAAGTTCCCGATTGACAAACCAGAAAATTATCGTGAAGCATGGTTTACCGATGGTTTAGACTGCGAAATTCTTGAACCGAGTTCTCAGGGCTGGCAGAAAGGCAAGGTGAGATTCAAAGTTACGCTTGAGTTTTATCCAGACGAGCCAGAAATGAATGAATCAGGACTAGACGCTCTTAGAGAACCTAGCAGCTATCAGAACCAGTAATTTTCCTTCGAGGTATACCATGCAAAAAAATTCTGTCATTCTTTCTAGCTGTGATGTAATTTCGCCCATCGGAGAAACAAAGAGTCTACCTTACACCTTTAAAGCGAAGGAACTATTGATTGACTTGAAAGATGGATGGGCCAGAAGTAATCAAGAGAAGCTAGTATTCAGCGAAGGATTTAGCTGTCATGTATTAAGACCAAATGGTGAAGGTTGGCAAACTGGCAAATTTCGGGTTGTCATCGAGTTTTGTCCAGATTCACCAGAAGAGGCAACTGACGAACCAGCTGCGGAACAAGCATCAAGCACAGAATCTCCTTTAGATGCACTGAGGCAAGAAACGACTCAAGTAAATGGTCACGGGTAGACATGGATAAAACACCTCGCATTCCTATCCCTGTAGGTGTCAGAAGTTATGTCCTGGCTAGAGATGGTCACCAATGTCAGAGCTGCAGCCAATCACACGTTCCCTTAGAAGTGGATCACATCATTCCGTTGGCGAAGGGTGGCCCCAACGATATCAGCAATCTGCATACGCTTTGTCAGCGCTGCAACCGTAAGAAATGCGATCGCATCGACCCACAATTTCAGCGGCGCTATCTTTAGCATCTTGTTTTGCCAGCAAAATTTGTGATGAGAATAAACAGTATTGTGCAGGGTTGCGATCTCATCAAAGTCCAGGCAACAAATATCAGAGACCATAGCGACTAGACTAGAGAAAATGTTCTAATGCCCCAATTTCGACATTAGAGGTGCAGCATAATGAACACAGTCACACTGACCCTAGAACCACTTGTCCAACTGACTGACCAACAATTCCTCAAGCTTTGTCATGCCAATCCAGACGCCAAACTTGAACGCACTGCCAGTGGTGAATTAGTTGTTATGCCACCCACAGGCGGAGAAAGCGGACATCGCAATCGCAGACTAACTCAGCAGCTCGGCAACTGGACTGACCAAGACGGCACCGGGGAGTCCTTCGATTCCAGCACTATGTTTCGTTTGCCCAATGGAGCCTTTCGTTCACCTGATGCCGCCTGGATTCCACTGGCAAAGTGGAATGTCCTGACACTTGAAGAACGCAGAACCTTCCCGCCCCTATGCCCAGACTTTGTTATTGAACTGAGATCACCTAGCGACACACTCCGCCCCCTGCAAGACAAAATGCAGGAATATATCGATAACGGCACCCGCCTCGGCTGGCTCCTCAACCCTCAAGATCGACAAGTAGAGATTTTTAGACAGGGGCAACAGAAAGAAGTGCTGTCTTCGCCACATCAGCTTGACGGAGAGAATATCCTGCACGGCTTTGTTCTAAAGCTACAGCGAATCTTTTAACTAACAACTAAATCCGTCACAATTATTGCAAAGGGTAAAGACTCTTGGGTAATATGGATCGTTACTGCAAAATAATTCCCACCCCTACAGCCATGGCAAAACGAATACAGCTCCTCCTCAATCAAGATGTCAAAAAACTTGGCACATCCGGTCAACTGGTCGAGGTAGCCCCCGGTTATGCCCGCAACTACCTGATTCCTCAGGGGATGGGGGTTCGTGTCACCAAGGGTGTCCTCAAGCAAATCGAATTCCGCAAAGCCGAAGAAGTGAAGCGCATTGCCGCCCTTAAAGCCGGTGCCGAGAAGCAAAAAACAGCCCTAGAGACCATTGGCGTCTTCAGCATTAAAGAGAAAGCGGGCGAAGAAGACATGCTCTTTGGCCGTGTCACAGCCATCGATATCGCTGATCTTGTTCAAAACACCAGCGGCATCGAACTCGACCGACGTGAGCTAGACATCCCTGAGATTCGCAAGCTAGGCACCTATAACGTTGACCTGAAGCTACACCCAGAAGTCACCGCCACAGTTAAGATCGAGGTGCTGCCCGACTAGTACTCATATACTCATGTACAATAGTGTTCCCATGTTGTGCATGACAGGATCGGCGGGCTGACTCGTGGTTTATCAACTTGACTTCCAGGCACCGAGCGAAGACCGCTTACCGCCTCAGAATATCGAAGCTGAAGAATCGATTCTGGGCGGTATTTTGCTGGACCCCGAGGCCATCGGACGCGTCGCAGAGCTCCTGACGCCAGATACGTTCTATATCAGCGCCCATCAAGAGATTTACCGTGCGGCTCTGGCACTTCACGCCCAGGGAAGCCCCACAGATTTGATGTGCGTGACCGCTTGGCTGCAGGATCAGGGACTGCTAGAGAAAGTCGGCGGTCAAAGTAAGCTGACGCAGCTCGTCGACTCCATCGTCAGCGCTGTCAATATTGACCAGTACGCGGCCCTTATTAAAGAGAAGAATCTACGCCGTCAGCTGATTAAAGCGACGGGTGAAGTTAATCAAATGGCCTATGACACCTCTAAATCTCTAGAGGTGATTTTGGATGAAGCTGAGCAGCAGATTTTTAGCGTCACCCAAGACCGAGCCAGTCAGGGGCTAGTGGCAACAGAGGATATTCTGGCCAGCACCTTTGCTGAAATTGAACAGCGATCGCTGGGCCAAGTACTCCCCGGCCTCTCCTGCAACTTTTACGATCTTGATGCAATGACCCAGGGCTTTCAGCGCTCTGACCTGATTATCGTTGCCGGTCGTCCTTCGATGGGGAAAACAGCTCTAACGCTGCAGATTGCTCGACAGGTCGCTGAAATCCATCAGCTTGGCGTTGCAGTCTTTAGCCTAGAGATGTCAAAGGAGCAGCTTGTTCAGCGCTTGCTATCCTGCGAGGCAGGCATCGATAGCAACTATTTGCGGGCCGGACGCATCCAGCAAAACCAATGGGAACCCCTCAGTCGCGCGATTGGCACGCTCTCTCAGCTTGGCATCTATATTGATGATTCACCGAACCCGTCTGTGAATGAGCTACGATCCAATGCTCGCCGTCTACAGGCAGAGCGTCCTGAAGGGCTGGGTCTGGTGATGATCGACTACCTGCAGCTCATGGGGTCCGGTGATTCAGAAGGCCGAGTGCAGGAAATTTCTAAAATTACGCGGGCGCTCAAGGGTTTAGCGCGTGAATTAAATGTGCCGGTGATTGTATTATCTCAGCTCAGTCGTGGCGTTGAATCTCGAACGAACAAGCGCCCCCTAATGTCTGACCTCAGAGAGTCTGGGTCGATTGAGCAGGATGCTGACTTAATCGTTTTGCTATATCGGGATGATTACTACAATCCTGATAGTCCTGAGCGCGGCATCTGTGAGCTGAATATTGCCAAGCATAGAAACGGTCCCGTCGGGACGGTGAAGCTGCTCTTCGAACCGAAGTTAACGCGGTTTTTCAATCTAGCCAAACCTGGAGGGGGATAAGCTGGGCGAGAACTTGCTCATAATTTTGAGCTGTAGTCGTCTCCACTAAGCTAAGTCGTCATGGTTTATTGATCTGTCTGTAGCTGCGGAGAATGATGCGATCGCAAGTCCAGCAAAACATCACGAGCAGAGGTAAACCACACAGAGCAAAGGGGAACCGGAATTTAGCATTCTGCATCCCCCTACCTCTTCTTGTGAGGGGTTCTAAGCGTCTGACATCTCTCAATTAAGAGCGGGGAGACCAGCGGTTACCAGCCTCCTCTTACTTCGTTGACGCAGAGACCACTAGATAGAACCGATCGCGCCTACATTGGCAAGAAAAATAAAAGCACCTGTAAGCAAAAGTATTGCTGTGGAAGCTTTGCGAAGTGCATCAGAATTCATGGCCTTGAAGTCCCTATCATTACGTCAGGTAACCATGATTGCACAAATATTAAGAAATGTGTTGTCAAAAATCTATCGTTCAGGAATTGAGTCTTTGCTTTAGAGCGGCTTGGGCTTCTTCGCGGTCATCGAAGTGAATCTTCTCCGTGCCTAGAATCTGATAGTCTTCGTGGCCTTTACCCGCGATTAAGACAAAATCTCCTGGCTGAGCCTTGAGAATTGCCGCCTGAATAGCAGCATGGCGATCGACTTCCACAACCGGCTGAACGCTATCATCGATACCCGCCAAAACATCCTGCAGAATTTGCTGGGGATCTTCAGTACGGGGGTTATCTGAAGTCACAACTACCTGATCGGCGAAACTAGCGGCAATGCCACCCATCAGCGGACGCTTGGTGCGATCGCGATCGCCACCACAGCCAAACACACAAATCATCTGGCCCTTCACAAAGGGGCGTGCAGCCTTCAGCATATTTTCTAAACTGTCAGGCGTATGGGCATAGTCAACGATGACGCTAATATCTTGGCTTGGTACAACGGCAACCTGCTCCATCCGCCCTGGCACACCCAAGAACTGAGATAGAGCTTGGACCATCATCTCGAGATCAAGCTCAAGAGCTAAGCCTGCCCCCACCGCCGCCAACAGATTAGCAACGTTGAACTGTCCCACCAGCGGTGACTGAAACGGAACTGTGCCTGAGGGCGTATGCAGTTGTCCCTGTACACCACCCGGGGCATAGACCAGATCGCTGGTCCACAGATCAGCATCAGAGTTTTCTGTGCTGTAGGTCCATACGCTGTCAACGCGTTCGATCAGGCGACGACCGTAGGAGTCATCGAGGTTAACAATGGCCCGTCCCTGTAGGTAAGTGGGACTAAACAAGAGCGCCTTCGCTTCAAAGTAGTCGTCTAAATCTTTGTGGTAGTCCAGATGATCCTGCGTCAGATTAGAAAAGACCGCCACGCTGAACTTACAGCCCAGAACCCGCTGCTGCGCCAGGGCATGAGAACTGATTTCCATAACGCCGTACTCAGAACCAGCTTTCTGGGCAGCCGATAGCTGCTGCTGCAGGTCCACCGCAAAAGGTGTTGTGTGAGTAGCCGTTTGTTCATGCCCCGGCCAACGGGCATAGAGCGTCCCAAGGAGGGCAGTCGCCTTCTGACAGTGATTAAATAGATATTCAATTAGATGGGTGGTAGTGGTTTTACCATTGGTGCCGGTCACACCCACCATCTGCATCTTTTGGCTGGGATAGTCATAGAAAGCAGCCGCCACTTCAGCACAGACGCGATTCATATCCGTCATGGGGATGACGCAGGCAGTCCCCTCTTCAGGGCGCGGGACCTGGGCAGAGACTAAAGCTGCCACGGCTCCTGACTCAATGGCGCTTGCCCAAAAATCGCCGCCATCAACACGGGTACCCGGCATACCCATAAATAAATCGCCAGGCTTGCAGGTCCAAGAATTGGTTGCCAGCCCCGTAATCTCTGTTTCCAGAGCCGAATGTGTTGAGCTGTTCCAGGTTGACTCCGCACTGAGTTCAGCGGGAAGTTGGGCAAGTAAGGCACGCAATTTGACCATTGTTGACCTATGAGCTGCTGCAGAGCTTATTCTAAGCTGCTCCAGTGTCTAAAAACCATGCCCAAAATTAGGATAGATCATGCAGCTTTTCCAGAGACTTTTGCAACGCATCAATTGAGTCGGGGAATCGAGCAAGTAAGACAGCCCCGGCATGAGGGATATGGGTAGACTGAATGTACTCTATTCACAATCGCCGAGATGTTCGATCCCTCACCGCAGCGAGGACCACAAACGCCAAATGAGCAGCTCTTGGTGGGGCTGCTCATTACCCTGGCAGCCAGCCTACTGGCATTGGAGTTTGCCCAGGATTTCCAGCCCGCCAAGTTCAGCTTTTTCTTTTTTGTCTTCTTCTGGTTTCCGCTGCTGGTTTTGCATGAAGCGGCACATGCAGCGATGGCAAGTGTTCTAGGGTGGTCTGTCGATAAAGTTGTGATCGGAATTGGGCGACCTTTGCGTTCTTTCCACATCGGCTCCATTGCAGTGGAGTGGCGATTGCTGCCACTGGAGGGCTTTACCCGTTGTCGCCCCACGAACCTAGAACTACCGCGCGTGAAAAACGCTTTGATCTATCTGGCAGGACCGGGGATCGAGATCATACTTGCGGTCTTCATCCTTGTGGTCGTGGGCCCCAATCACCTATTACGCAACTCAGATCAGGTGGGAATGATCGCCCTCCAAACATTGGCAGTCACAAGCTGCTGCGCAGGGATTATGAATCTGATTCCGTTTTCAGTTCGGACCCCTCAGAAAACGATTGTTAATGACGGCTTGGGAATTTTGCTGGCGATTATCACCCCGCGCCACAGATATATTGAAGCGCTGAGACCGATGATTGGTGATAGCCAGTAGTACCGTTCGATTGTCCGCAGAGACTTAGCTCTTCCTCTGTCGGCAAGCCGGTCAGAAACCATCACAAACGTGGACTAGAGATGGATGACGTCATCTTCCCTTTTGCCGCGCTCCATATCTTTTTTATCTTGCTCAATTTGGCAGGACTGCCATACTTTGGAGACCGCCTGTATCGCGACATCTAAAGGAACCTCACTCAACGTTTTTGAGAAATGATGCTTGAGACCCATGATGAGCTGGGCTTCTTGAGGCTGATAATTTTTCGGAGACTGCTGTTGCGAAGAATATTCAGGCACAATTTTAATATTTTTACTATACAGAGAGTATTCCCTAAAACCCGATTATCAACATCATCTTCTCCCAAGATTCCTTGCTGTCAAGAACACAAGCTCTTCATTTGAGATCAGGGAGCTTAGGAACGATTTGCGACCAACTCCAACTTTCGAGAAGCTGCTCTCTAAGCTTTCAAGGATTTATGGAGGAACTTTTGGAGCTGTTCAACCGAGAGGCGAGGAGAGGGACGAGGAAGTTGTTTCTCCGTCGCATCTGCTGCCATTTGGAACAGGACGGGAACTTCGTACTGATAGGCCTGGAACCAAGCATCATTGATCGTGATGTCTCTAACTTCTAACTGCAGCGGTGGCTCCTGAATCTGCTCCAGTTTTTCTTGAAGTCCCTCACAGAGGTGACAGCCCGGCTTGCTGTAGAGAATGAGCTGAATCATGACGGCAGATCATTGGAGTAGTGCTGGATCATCTTCATCGTCTCTTGGTAACGGTCCATATTCTGCTGCTCTAGAAAAAGAGGTAGAGCGCTTGCCAGTGCTTTGATACCGCTGACTTTATCTCCAGTCTTGGCTGAGGTAACCCCCTGCTCAAACAAGGTCTCGGCCTCCGAAGGTGGCTGTGGCTGAACATCTAACGCCAAAGGGATACCACAGTGAATGCAAAATCGATTGTGAGGCAGGTTGCCTTGATGATCGCACTGACTAGGAGACATTCGATTCGCAAAGGGTAGCGGCCCTTCGCTCTTTTTTGAAGGCCGCGGTGTTTTTGCTAGGGGTTTTTGCCGAATCGCATGATTGAGATCCTCAGTGGCTCCTTGACTATCTCCCAGAGCAGCACGACTGCGCCCACGCTTGTAGTAGACCTCACTTTGGGTCGGGTCAAGGCGAATCGACTCGGTATAGTCTGCGATCGCTCCGTCTAAATCACCGAGTAAGGCCCGACTTTTACCCCGTTCAAAGAAGGCATGAGCATCGTTAGGGTTATCACGAATGGCTTGGGAAGTCGCTTCAATAGCCGATTCTATCGGCGGCAGAGTCTTATCAGATGGCTGCGGGTTGGCGGGCAGATCACTTTTGAGCGTGGCGATGGTATCTGCCAGTTCACCACTGAAGTCCTTAAGAAGACTCAACGACTGAAGACGGGTCCAATGAATGGCTTGTTCTAGATCCTGCATCGCGGCATCAGCATCCCCAAGAGCATTGCGACTTTGACCGCGCTGATAGTAGGCCTGCGTGTTGTGGGGATCTCGCTCAATAATTTCGGTGTAATCTGAGATCGCACCCAATAAATCGCCTTGGACGGCCCGAGCTTGAGCGCGGTCAAAATAGCTTTCCACAGACTCAGGCGGCATAACCGCTGGCGGCGGAGAGGAGGAGGAGGATAGTTCTACCTCTGGAGGAACTGACTCAGACCAAGAAACCTCAATGCTGGATGTCGAAGAGGGGGCAAATTGAGCCTCACCTGGGAGTGGATCCGTTGCGGCTTCAAGCTGCCGTTCTGGCGCACAAACAGGTTCCTGAGCTGACGGCAAAAGAGGCGGAGGATCACTGGCACCCTTAAGCGCTTCTAGAGAATAGGTGCGATTATATTGAGCGGCCTCGTGGCTGGGGTCATAGAGCAATGCTTGGCTAAAGTCTTGAGTGGCCCTGGCCTCATCGCCCAATTGGGCATAGCAATAGCCACGATGAAAATAAGCATCGGCATGGTCTGACTTACGCTCAATGGCCTGGGTAAAGTCGTTAATGGCGGTGGGCTGTTCTCCGAGTCTCGCCAAAAACAGTCCCCGACGATAGTAAGCATTGGCGTCTCTCGGTACGTTGAGAATCGCCTGCGAATAGTCAGCTAAAGCGCCTTTCTCATCACCTAATTCAGCAAGGGCTTCAGCACGCCTATAGTAAGCCTTGACGCATAAAGAATTAATCTGCAAAGCCTGACTGAAGTCACCGACGGCTCCCTGCAAATCATTCGATTGGGCACGCCCAATCCCGCGATGAAAATAGGCTTCATCGTAATCTGGAAGCAACTGAATCGCTTCACTGAAGTCTAAGATCGCCTGTTCAAATCGACCGACAGTATTATGTAGAAATCCGCGGTTAAAGTAGGCTGTAGCCTTAGCTGGGTTAAGCTGGATCGCTTCGTTGAAGTCGTCCAGGGCACCGTCGACATCACCATTGACGGCTCGTTTATTAGCTCGATTGATAAACGCTTCTGGGCTATCGAGATCGTCACCATAAACCTTGGCCAGCGCCCCGGCGTGAGAGACAGGCAGCGAGGGCTGATCGGTGAATAGGTTGCGAAGTTTACCCAGGAAAGAACTCAAAATTGCGGCCCAATGGTACTGAGACGATAAAGATCACTCAACGGATTAGAAATGGTAGCGCCTAGGCTTTTCGCCAACACCCATATCTCTAATATTATCCTCACAATCTAGCGGATGATTGGTCGCTCTGCATAGCGGGTCTGAATGAGACCTAGCTCTTCTACCCAATAGATAAATGACCAGAAAACGAGCAGTGCGAGTTACCCCAAAACCGGGCAGTGCGAGATACGGAGTTCAAGGATCGAGTTGGGGTGCTAAAACTAAGAATGTCTCAATACCTGATTATCTCTACAGGTAAAGGGATTCTCTAGACCCGGGCCGTAGTCTTCACCTGTTGTCAATGCCATACAATTGCCGATGCCCTTTTTTCCGCTAAACCGCTTCGCAAAAACCGATCAGAAGGGTGATGAGGCTAGTCCAGAAACTCCGCAAGGTCTGGGGACGTTCGCTGGCGTTTATACGCCTTCGGTTTTAACGATCTTAGGAGTCATCATGTACCTGCGCTTCGGCTGGGTGCTGGGTAATGTGGGGCTCTTCAATACGTTACTAATCGTGACGCTGTCGACCTCTATTACGTTTCTGACGGCACTCTCCATAGCTGCGATCGCAACTGATCAAACGGTCCGAGCAGGCGGCGCTTATTACATGATTAGCCGATCCCTCGGCATTGAAACCGGCGGAGCCGTCGGCATCCCGCTCTTTTTTGCCCAAGCCTTTTCTGTGGCGCTGTATACCTTAGGATTCGCCGAAAGCTTAGTGCAGGCGTTTCCAAATCTCAACCAAACCCTAGTGGCCTTAATCACTACAGCCATCATTGGCCTCCTGGCGCTGCGGTCCCTTGATATCGCAATGAAAGCCCAGTACATCATCATGGGCGCCATCATTCTGTCGTTGGCCTCACTGGTCTTCGGCAAGCCATTAGCGGGGGTAGACATCAATCCTCTTGGGGCTCCAGTCGCCCTGCCCATTGCTGAAGCCGCCGATTTTTGGGCCGTCTTTGCTGTTTTCTTCCCTGCCGTCACCGGGATTATGGCAGGCGTCAATCTCTCCGGCGACCTCAAAGATCCCAAGCGATCCATTCCCAAAGGCACGCTCGCCGCAGTGGGAACCGGCTATCTCGTCTATATGCTGCTGCCGATTTTGCTGGCGTTTCGAGCCGACTTCCCAAGCCTTGTCCAGGATCCCCTCGTAATGCGCCGCATTTCTCTATGGGGCAATGCGATCTTTCTCGGGGTTTGGGGAGCCACCCTATCAAGCGCTATCGGCAGTATTTTAGGTGCCCCACGCGTTTTGCAGGCACTGGCGAGAGATGGTGTTTTGCCCCGTTCACTACGCTGGTTAGGACAAGGCAGCGGTCCGAGCGACACACCCAAATGGGGAACCCTGTTAACTCTGGCACTAGCCCTGACGCTAGTGCTGCTGGGAGATATCAACCTGATCGCTCCCATTTTGAGCATGTTTTTCTTGACCACCTATATGGTGCTCAATGTGGCAGCAGCCATTGAGGGATTCGTCCGTAGTCCCTCCTTTCGACCCACGTTCAAAGTGCATTGGATCTTCTCTTTGGCAGGGGCAGTCGGCTGCATTGCCGTCATGTTTTTGATCAATGGATTTGCCACCATTGTCGCCGCCGTCGTTTCGCTCGCTATTTATCTCTGGCTAGAGCGGCAAGAGATCGAGAGCACTTGGGGAGATGTGCGCCAGGGGATGTGGATGACCTTGGTACGAATGGGTTTGTTCAATCTAGCTCGCGTTCCTGACGTCAAGAATTGGCGGCCCCACATTCTAGTGCTGTCAGGCGTACCGTCGCGGCGCTGGCACCTCGTGGAGTTCGCCTCTGCCCTTTCCCACAATCGCGGCCTGGTTACGATTGCCAGCGTTTTGCCCAGTGGGGCACGGGACACCCATCAGCAGGTGACCATGGAGGCGATGATCCAGGACTATTTAGAGCGTCGTGGGACGCAGGCATTAGTACGCCTCGTCCAGGGACAGGACTTTTTTGAAGGGGCAGAGCGGTTAGTAGAAGCCTATGGCTTAGGGACGCTGGTCCCCAATACGATTGTGCTGGGGGCAACCGGAGAGTCAGAGAGCCAAGATCGCTACTGCCAAATGATTGCGAACTTCCATCAGGTGCAGCGGAACGTTGTGATCTTGCGCTACCAGACGCCCCAGCCTCGGAGCCTGCGATTGCGGTCTCGCATCGATGTGTGGTGGGGAGGACTCAAAAATAACGGGGGTCTGATGCTGATTGTGGCCGATCTCCTGCGGACCAGCCGGGAATGGCGCAATGCGGTTGTCTGGCTCAAGCTGGTGGTGCCCAATCAGGCCGCAGCAGAAGCTGCTCGCATGAATATCAAAGCGGTTCTGAAACGACTACGGGTGGATGCCGTTGCTGAAGTCTTGATTTCTGACGGACAGCCCTTTGATAAAATTCTGCAGCTATCGTCGAAAACAGCGGACCTAGTGGTTTTAGGCATGGCAACGCCACACGAAAACTACAGCCAGTACTACACCAAGCTGCAGGAACGGACAGCAGGCTTACCGACGACTTTATTTGTACTGGCCTCTGAAGATTTAGATTTTATTGAGGTTTTAGATAACGATTAAAATTCGGCCCTTCGCAAAATTGAGGGGCCGAATTATCTCTCTATGCAAGGGACGCCTGTCCTTGAATTCATTACGAGAAACGAACAAAAGATCATCTTTCTTATCGAAAATCTGAATCTACAGAAGCATTGCATTGCTTAGGTTAGAGTTCGGTTTAAGGTTTGTTGCAGAATTGCGATCGCAACTCCTCCATATGCGATTCTTAAGGAGCATAAATACTCATCAACAAACGTTAAGCAATCGAGTGCGATGGAACAGCAGCAACGGTCAACGGTCATTATCACAGGGGCATCTTCAGGGGTCGGTTTATTTGCAGCTAAAGCACTAGCCCTCTCCGGCAAGTGGCACGTGATTATGGCCTGCCGCAATTTTCTCAAGACCGAGACCGCAGCCCGAGCTGAGGGTATGCCTCGGGACAGCTACTCCGTCATTCACCTCGATCTCGCCTGTCAAGAAAGCGTGCATCAGTTCGTCAGGAACTTCCGGCAAATGGGTCGCCCCCTGGATGCACTTGTCTGCAATGCAGCCATCTATACTCCTCTACAGAAAAAGCCGCAGCGAACCCCTGAGGGCTACGAACTTAACGTCGGTACCAACCACCTCGGGCATTTTTTGCTCTGCAATCTGCTCCTCGAAGATCTGAAAAAGTCATCCCATCCGCAGCGACGGATGGTGATTCTGGGCACCGTCACCGCCAACCCCAAAGAGTTGGGTGGCAAAATCCCCATTCCAGCCCCGCCAGATCTGGGCGATCTCAGAGGTCTAGAGGCGGGCTTTCAAGACCCAGTGACAATGATCAACGGCAAAAAGTACAAGCCGGGTAAAGCCTACAAAGACAGCAAGCTGTGCAACATGCTGACCATGCGAGAGCTGCACCGTCGCTATCATCAGTCAACAGGTATTACCTTCAGCGCCCTTTATCCGGGCTGTGTCGCCACCACCGGTCTGTTCCGCAATCACTTTTGGCTGTTCAGATTTTTGTTTCCTAAATTCCAGCGGTTTATTACCGGCGGCTTTGTCACCGAAGACACGGCAGGCATTCGGGTCGCGCAGGTCGTTGCCGATCCGCTGTTTAGCAAATCCGGCGTCTACTGGAGCTGGGGCAATCGCCAGAAAAGTGGTCGGGAATCCTTCGTACAGGAAGTTTCAGACGAAGCCAGCGACGATCAGAAGTCAGTGCGCCTGTGGGAATTGAGCGCTAAATTGGTGGGCCTAACAGAACAAGGGCGTGAGCTAAGTTCGGTGGGTTCTTTGGGCCAGTAAAAGACGACTAAATAAACACCATCGGCTTATCCTTGAGGGGCGCAAAGGCCTCCGCATCAAATCGATAAAGCGAGGCAGGGCGACCGGCACCTCGACCCACTTTTTGGCCGGTCGCCGCCAAAAAACCCAGCTTTAGAATCCGAGCGCGGAAGTTAGAATAGTCTGAAAATTGGTCGCCCAGTACCGTGCGGTAGAGCTGATAGAGATCGCTGAGGGTAAACAAGTCGGGCAAAACGTCGAAGGCCACAGGGCTGTACTCTAGCTTGTTGCGGAGTCGGTTATGACCGTAGGCCAAAATTTGTGCGTGATCGAAGGCCAGCGGGGGAATCTGTCCAATGGGGTGCCACGAGATCAGATGTCGCTCATCGCTCATCAAAATAGCTTCTTCATAGCGCACGACGGCAAAGTAGCTCACGGACAGGTAGCGGGAGCTTTCTGCTGATTCTCGCGGATCTCGGTTAGGGCCGCCAAAGGTATAGAGCTGCTCTAGGTAAAGGTTCTGAACCCGAATCTTCTCAGATAAAATGCGATAGGCAGCATTTTCTAGGGCCTCGCCTTGCCGGACAAGTGTTCCCGGCAAGGCCCACTGCCCCACGTAGGGCGGCGTCTGACGCACCGCCAACAGCACCAGAAGCTGATTATGGTTGGTATCAACGGAAAAGATGACGTTATCGACGCCCACATTGAAACCCGCTAGGGGCAGATCCGACGGGAGTTCAAGGGAGTCTGTAGGTTTGGGGTATAAATCATGCTCTTGAATATAGGTTGAGATGGTCTCGGGCAGTCCAGCCGAATTGCCGGTGTTGCGGTAAGCGCTCGAAGAAATATCGGGGCCGAGAAAGTCTGCAATCGCAACTTCTGCCTGTTGCGATCGCAACGCCTGCAGCGTCGCCTCCATCAGCGGCGCACCGGAGCGCGGCACTACCAAAATCTTTACGAGCCTCAAAAGTTCTGCAACGCGATGCCAGTGCAAAAGAGTTGGTAGCACGTCAGAGCCCACTACTAGCGTAAACTGAGCCGCAGGCCAGCGTAGACGGGCCGTATTCACCGTATTCAGCGTCCTCGGATCGCTCAGATTGGGATCGTGCTGAATCTGAGGTACTTGCACCTGGTCTACCAAGCGCCGCAGCATTTGCTGACGATGTTCAAGGGGCGTTTGATTCCCTTTAAATGGATTATCTGATGCCCAAACAGCCACAAGGTCAAAGCGTTGCACCAACCATTCTAGAACCACCTGATGACCGATCGTCGGTGGATCTGCGCTAGTACCAAAAAGAGCAATATTCATACAAGCATGAAGCAGCAGTAGGGACAGCAGCGAAGTTTAGTTAGCGCCATCAATGCTCCACAACCGGAAGTAGCCGGAACTTTTGCACAGGTGCTCAACGTCAATCAAACGCAAAGGTCTACAGCAGTAGCCAACGAAGTTAGGACAGCCACTTTTTGGCAGATCTATATAGATTTCAACCATTGGCTTTATGGTCCTACTCGATGCGTGTACCGCCATAAATTCGGGTCAGTCAGATCAAAACATAATGGTAAGATGACCAGAACTTAAAGCCTATTATTCTACAGTCGCGTTGTTTGAGGGTTGATCCACAGTGTCTACAAAATTCGCCACACGTTTCATAGGGCATCGCCCATCTTGGAGAGTTGCGATCGCAACCCTGCCCGCAGTCATTATCAGCTCGGCCTTCCTCGCAGTACCAGCTCAAGCTCAAAGCCTAGATGGCTTGGGCGAAGGTCAGCAAGTAACCCCCACCAACGTTGAGCCATTAAGTCCAGACGTTGCCCGCAGTGGCCTGTTCAGCATTGCCGCAGGCAAAAACCTAATGGCCGAGTCCGAGAGCGCAGTCGCATCTCAAAACTATGACTTAGCCGCCAAAAAACTGCAGGACTCCCGCAGCATTTTCAACCAGCTTTCTAACTTTTATCAGGCTCTGACCTCTAGCTTTCAAGGCGTCAGCCGCGTCGCAGCCGATAGCCACCGACGGAAAGCGCTAGAAACGGCTCAGCTTAGAGATCAGGCAACGTATCAGCTCGCCCTTGTCTACCGTTCTCAAAGCAAGCCAGAGAAATCGATTCCGCTCTTGATTGAGATTATTCGCAGCCAAAATCCGACCCGCGACCTCGGCAAAAAGTCTTACCAGCAGCTCGTTGAGCTAGGTTTTGTCGATGCCCCCCTTCCCAAAACTCAAACAAAAGAGAACAAGAAATCAAAACCGGTTGTGAAACCAGAGGAAGCAGCCCCTTCGGCCCCTACCCCATCTGCACCACCGTCCGTCGTGCCTCAAGGCGCTGACATCAACTAAAGTTCAAGTGACGAGATTCTCAAATTGCTTCTGAGACAGTCGCCATTGATCTCGACTGCAATTGAATAAAGGCTGATAGACAGGGAGTGGCGCGATAGGTCACCACCTGTCTATTTCATGTCCGGCGAAGAGACCTTGAACCGGTATGTTAGATACCTTGAACCGCTATGTTTAAAGTTAAACTAATGACTGTTCTAGAACATTGCCATGAGGTAGCTGAATGATTAGCCCAGACAATCTTGAAGCCATGATTCAAGCGGGTTTACCTGGGGCCGAAGTCCATGCTCAGGATCTCACGGGTGGCGGCGATCACTATCAAGCAACAGTCGTGTCCTCCGCCTTTGCCGACAAAAACTTAGTTCAGCAGCACCAGATGGTTTATGCAACCGTCAATCAAGTCATGGCAACTGAAGAACTTCATGCCCTAGCCCTCAAAACTTATACGCCAGAGAAGTGGGCCACCCTCAATCCTGAGGTGGTCACCAGCCCCAATCCGTAAGTCATACCCACACTCATTTCAGGAAAATAACTATGACACCCGAAGTCAAAACTCGCCTTGATGACATCGTTCAGAAAAACAAAATTGTTGTATTCATGAAGGGGTCAAAACTAATGCCCCAATGTGGATTTTCTAACAACGCCGTCCAGCTGTTGAATAGTCTGGGTGCACCTTACGAGACCGTGGATGTACTTTCAGATCCTGATATTCGTCAAGGCATTAAAGAATATTCCAACTGGCCTACAATTCCACAGGTGTACATCAATGGCGAATTTGTGGGTGGGTCCGATGTTTTGATTGAGCTATACCAGCAGGGGGACTTGCAAGAAATGGTCGAAGTCGCCTTAGCCTCCTAGCAAAAAAACTGAATTTTGAGAGGGTGATTGCTAGGCAGCAGTCACCCCTTGTTTTGAGATCGCAGAACTTGAACGACAGGAACCAATCATGACGAAATACGTAATGTGGGGCAGCTATTGCGAAGATGTTCTCGAAAAGCGAACGCCCTACCGTCAGGATCACCTCGATGGTTTAGCTGCCCAAAAAGAATCTGGCACTTTAATCACCATTGGCCCCACAAAAGATATTACGAAAGTCTTTGGCATCTACGAAGCTGCCGACGAAGCCACAGTCCGCCAGCTCATTGAGTCAGACCCCTACTGGAAAGGCGGAGTCTGGACTGAGTACGAAGTCAAAGAATGGATCCAGGCGCTATAAAATCAGCAACGCTGTTCTAAGACCAGAGCAAACTCAGATCTAGAACAAATCCAGGTAAAATACCTTCCCCTGCCAGGGTGCGAGGAGATGGTAAAACTTCAACAGCTTCCCCCTGCCGATAAATTTCAACTTGGCGGCTCCGAGGAACAATTAACCAGCCTAGCTGCACCTGACAGTCTCTATACTCCCGCATTTTCGACTGTAGTGCTGGCAAAGAGTCGGTTGCAGACATCAGCTCTAGAACAAAATCGGGCGCAATGGGCGGGAACTTAGTTCGTTGCTCAGTTGTCAGAGCGTTCCACCGTTCTAGACGGATCCAGGCAACATCTGGAGATCGATTTGCACCGTTGGGTAATTTGAAGCAGGTTGAAGAGTCGAAGCCGATACCTAAATTGGCTTTGCGGTTCCAAATCGCAACTTCAGTAGCTAATTCAAAATTGCGGTGACCTGCTTCTCCGCCAGTCGGGGGCATGATGATTAAGTCTCTTTTGCTGTTGCGTTCAAACTTAAGCTCAGGGTTTGCCTGACACAGCTGGAAAAACTGGTCATCCGTCAGCTTGCAGATGGTATCAAAGTTAACGGTGTACGCTGTCATCCTCTTTACCTCGCCAAGGCAGCAATATCTAACATTGTGGCAGAA
Organism: Acaryochloris thomasi RCC1774; assembly: GCF_003231495.1. Classification (NCBI taxonomy): domain Bacteria; kingdom Bacillati; phylum Cyanobacteriota; class Cyanophyceae; order Acaryochloridales; family Acaryochloridaceae; genus Acaryochloris; species Acaryochloris thomasi. The sequence goes on along the minus strand of NZ_PQWO01000002.1, from coordinate 374,844 downwards.
ATGAATAGCCCGATCTGAATAGCCTACGCCCTAAATCTGCATGAAGTACATCTGAGATGGCAGCGATCGCCGGAGCTAGACCGCTATACTTCATATAGAGACATTACTTAAACTCCCTGACCGGCATGGTATCTTCTTCAAATTCCAGTGTACGAACTGAGATGAATGAACTGCGGCGTCTGCGCTCTTTGCTGCCCCCTGAACTACAGAGCTGGGTTACGGTAGAGGCGACGACCGCGATTAACCCACCTTTGATTACTTCAGAAGAACTGGGGCAAGATCAGGTCGAGGTACAGGTTGATCTGATTCGCTGGGAAGAGTTTGCCAAAGATCAGCGGAATCTCCTGTTCTGGCACGAGGTTGCCCGAATTCAGAACGACACAATTCCAAGAGACGGCTGGGAAATGGCGGCGCTGGCGATCGGCTTAGGTGGTGCCGTAGGAGAGCTATGGGTCCAGGATGGCCTATTGCTAATCTTGGCAATGGCCCTTTGCGGCGTGTCAGGATGGCGACTCTACAAGCGTAATAATTCACAGCAGAGCCTGGATAATGTAACGGCTGCGGATGAAAAAGCGATCGCACTTGCGACTCGTTTCGGCTATTCTCTGCCCAACGCCTATAAAAGCCTCGGCAGCGCCTTGAAGGTGCTGATTGATCAAACACCTAATCGTCGCAAACGCAAACAGTTTGAAGCGCGTCTGCAGGCATTAAAAACAGGTGCAGCAGAGGCAAAGGCTCGCAGCAAAGCCATGCGCACAGAGCGAGAAGGCCGATCTCAGGGCAAAGAACGTCCCCAGAGCAAAGAACGTCCTCCAATCAAAGAGACTATTAAAGAAACAGTCAAGGAGTCTCGACCCTACACACCTTAAAGAAACAGAAAACTATTAGGCCCCACCATCTTTAGTTGGGTTGGGCTTCATGACTCTTGTTTTTGAAAACATCGTACATTGGTGGCAGGGTAAGTCTTCCATCTCAGGGTCAAATTCAAGATCTGGCCCTGTCGTGAAAAGCTTACGCGAAAATTGATAGTACTTGTTATTCCAAATCTCGTCGATGGATTCTTCGAGAATATTGCCATAGGAAAATCGGTTTAGGCCCCGACCGCAGCAGGGATAGACATTGCCGTCGGGACGGACCATCATGGACAAATAGACCCAGAGGCAGCGTCCTGAACTCTTATCATTCTGAGCATCCTCTATCTGGGCAGGATTAAATCCCCAATCATCAGGCTTCCAGGTAAACTTATCGACCCCAATCTCCTCAAGATAGGTTTCAATCTCCTCCTTCTCTGCCATCAGATGTTCAAACATAATCATCTGAGGTTCAACGATTGGGTACTTCGTTCCAGCTTCTTTTTTACCTTGAACGACGGCTTCAATATTAGTCTTGACGGCATCCACCTCACCCCCAATTCGGTACTGACCGTAAGTTTCTTGGGTAATGCCATCAAGATCAGGCTGTAAAACCGTTAAACGACTCTCTAGAAGTTGATCGAGATCTCGCTCAGGGTTGAAGAGCGTAAAGTTCGTGCTAATAGAAGTACCAATACCTTGATCACTAGCGTAAGCGATCATCTTATAAATATCTTTATTAAGAAGGGGTTCACCACTATCATAGAGGGCTGTACGAATGCTGAACCGCTTAATTTTATTGACAATTTTTTTAAAGTCATCCAGGCTGAGCAAACGCTTCTCTGTCGTTGTTTCCGTATGAGCTGAGCAACCTGGGCAGCGAATATTACAGGCAGTAGATGGGTCAATACGGTAGGTGATTGGCACAGATTTGCAGCGAAGTCTACCTAGTTTCATTTCGGTAAATGCGATCGCAGCATTTATCAGTTTCAGCGGAGTTAAAAACTGGACAGACGCTAACCAGTGGCGCTTCAGGTAGGACAGGAAACTGTTGGTATATATAGTATTCATAATGACAGATGAAAGATACTTTCCATTAACCAATGTAAAAGTTAGCTAAAAACGTCTCTATTATGGACTGAACTAAAGTTCTCTTGAAAAAGTTAGACATAACCGAACCGAGCTGAGAATGGCTGAGTAATTCTATCGATTATCTTGATCTCCTCAGTCGACAAATCGGCAGTGTGTGTGCTGAGCTTGATCACTCCATCGAAACCATGCTTTTGAATAGATTGGCTACCAATGAGGTGAAACTTCTCAGGATAAATAACTGGCTGTTGGAGATTTTCATATTCTACGTCTAAAAATCGAAGAGTCTTTGCCAAAAAATGGTTGGGATCTTGACACAGATCCTCATATCTCATTGAATAATAATTTTCATCCAAAATGAATTTTTTTAAGTTTAAAACTTTTCGATGGACCGAAAGCCATTTTTTTGCAGCAAACGCAATGATATCATTGCGGGATCGCATTTTCATGCTGAAGGCCTTACTTAGATATGGGTATACCTTGGCGTATGAATAGACATAGTCGTGCGGCCTTCTAGTCAAATGAATAAGTTTTGCGGGAATTTGTGATCGGGAAAAAGATTGAATAAAGATAGGCCTAAAGCCTTGTTTACCTCCATCAATAAAGACTGAAGACTGATTTCTACTGACGATAAAGTTTACAAAATCAACGTATGACTCGTAATATTCTCGATAAACTTTATAGGATAGATTCCAAATATAATGTTTGAAAGGAATTGTCATCCCTAACATTACTAGATTGAGGATCTGATTGGCCAGATTTGCGCTAACGGGCTGAATAATCCGAGGGTAGTATGGAATCCAAGAATCTTCTTGTACAAACTTATCTAGATCAGATGTACGGTAGGCCGACTGCCAAAACTCGCAATTTTTTATTTTTTTCTTACATGAACACATCCCATTCTCAAACCTCCTTCGAGGGATTGTCTCTCCCAAACTCGTGATTTTTGAGTGATTATTTAACAATGCCGAAAACAAGGTTGCGCCATGGAAGGCTGGGCAAAAAACGTAATATAGCCTTGCTTTGAGTTCTGGCAAATCGAGATCTATGGTTGGCTGCTCAGCTTGCTGCATAGGATTTTGCATAAAGGCTCTTCAAAGTAAGGCAGTTGGCAGGGGCTTTGCTCAGAATATTCGAGTAGTCGAACGAACCCAAGATCAAGATTACCGCATATTATTCTCAAAAATTACTAGTTCTATTCTGGTGTATATATCTAAATGATGTTTCGGAGGCTTCCTGCTGAAAAAACGAGGAAGTAAGTAGCAGAAGTCGTCTATAGCTAGTCGTCTCTGAAAATCTCATCAGTCTATATATCACAAGCCTTTTAATCGCTAACATACGGCTTTAAAGCACAAGTCAATTCGCTGATCCTTGCAAAAACTGATGAAACAGCGCTTCTCTAAATCGCTTGAAGCCCTCAATGTTTGTATTTGTTCAAATCTATATGCCCCAGACTTGACCTATAGAATTCTTGATATATAAGGGCTGTAGCCAAAGCATCTTCAGAGTGGAAGGGGGGTTTCAGGGACAGCTAGCTACTGGCAAGCCTTTTCGAATACATTTGTTCTTATGCTCTCTGATTCAAATATTTTCAGTTCGCTCCAAGAGTCTGACCAAAGCTACGTTGAAAATTCCAGCGCGTTGGCATTGTCTATACTTCGCTTTTGCAAATGAGATTGCAACTCTGCATAAGCACTATTTACGTATAAAACCAAACGGCCCACTCAAATACATTGACGGCTACTTATTTGACGTTCATCACCGATGACTGGAAGCCGATAAACAATGGGATACGTTAATCATCTTGCACGAGTCGTTTGCCAAAGCTTACTGCCGCATCTTGAATAAATCCTAATCGTTTGTAGAACTTGATCGCGTCAAGATTATCATGGCGAATTTGGAGGTTGATTTTAGGACAGTTGCGATCGCAAAGACAACGCTCGACTTCATCCATCAGCCGACGTCCATAGCCTTGCCGCTGCCAACGTGGATCAACAGCAAGATAGTTGATCCAACCTCGGTGCCCCTCAAACCCGGCCATGATCGTAGCCATAACCTGTTCATCAATTACACCGACCAAGAACAGCTCTGGCTGAACTAAGAGTTTACGAGCGATATCTTTATGCGGATCATTCCACGACCTCAGAAGGCCGCAACGTGCCCAGAGATCAACAACAGACTCTTCATCAAAGTTTTGAAAAGGACGAATCTGCATAGGACTGCATTGTGCCTGTCAAGTTGGAGACAGGCCACGCCTTGAAAAATTTACGCTAAGAAGGCGAAGAAGCCTCTGTAGAAGAGGCATAAGCCTTGAGCTTAATCCGATCCAAACGAGGGTCAACGGAGCTGACCTTCACCTCTAGCCGATCGCCCAACGCCACCGAGAAATCCAGGCGGACAGCCAGCTCTACCCCCAAATCTTCGAGAAGCACCAGCGCCAGGTTCTCATGCTCTCGCAGCCAGCGCAGCACCTCGGCCTGCCAGATGGCATCGGCATGCTGCCGCAAATACTCTAAACACCAATACCGATTAGTCTGCCGCTCGATCAAAGTGGCCTCTTGGGCTGTAGTGGTAACGCTGACGATCAGAGGCGATAGCTCCACGTCACTAAAGGGCAGCGGATCGCCCCGCAGATGCGCCTTAATCTGGAAGTGGGCCAGTAGATCAGCATAGCGACGAATAGGCGAGGTGACCTGGCAATAGCTATCTAATCCCAAGCTAGCGTGGCGGATGGGAGTTGTTCCGACTTCACTGCGAGTCATGCACCCTCGAATCGCACAGGCGCGCACCCACTCAGACGGAAGCTGATCAAGTTCTTCGACCGGTGGAAGTTCTGGCTGCGGCTGTCCCCGAAAGGGAAGCGGCAGATTATGGGTCTCGCCATAGCTTGCAGCGACCTCACCAGTCAAAATCATCATTTCAGCGACGAGGGTGCGGGCTTCAGAATCATCTAGGACTTCGATCCTAATCTGATCGCCCTCTACTTTAATTGAGGATTCCGGGAGGTTGATATTGATCGCGCCCTGCTGCCGTCGCCAGTCCTGACGGCACTTTGACCATTTTGCTAAGCTCAGCAGCTCGGGTTCAGCCTGAACCGCTAAATCCAGCATTTCGTCTACATCTTCATAGGTCAACCGGTAGGTGGGTCGGACTTGGCTAGGACAGATCTCATAGCTGTCGATGCCCCCCTCTTCCGTGAGCGTGACGCCAAAGCTGAGGGCGCAGCATACGTCCCCCTGCACTAAACTCATCGGCCCTGTGGACAACTCTGCAGGGAACATCGGAATCATACCGGTGGGCAGATAAATGGTGGTGCCCCGTCGCTTCGCCTCTTGATCGAGTGCATCCCCCAGCAAAATCCAGCGGCTAGGGTCAGCAATGTGGATCCACAGGCGCTGCTGACCGTTTGCTAGGGTTTCAAGGCTCAAGCCGTCATCAATTTCGCGGGTGCCTTCATCATCAATGGTATAGACCTTCAAGTGGGTCAGATCAGTCCGGGTCGGGTCGGGGTCAGGGGGCATATGCGACAGCCGATCAGCAACGGTAGCTTGAACCGGCGTCGAGAATTCTGTAGAGATCTGACTCCGGCGCAAGAATAGATTTTCGTGGGGATTCCATAGCCTTAGATCAACCAGAAGCTGGAGGGCAGCTTCTGGACTCCCCTGTCGCTTTACAGCAGACAATATTTCAATGGCGTCGGCGCGGTTAGAAGCGCTCTCGCCCATCAAGGCAAACTTTTCTAGGGATTGTAAGTAGATGCGATCGCAACTTTCCCACTCCACATCCTCACCCGCCACGGCTTTTCGCAAAGACGCTTGAAAAGCTTCCTGCTCCTGCAGCCTTTGGGCCTGCTTCTCAACCTGATGCCTCAGCTCCTCCACCTGGGATGAAGGCCGAGGCTCATATACATTGCCCTTCTGCTTAAAATAAAGCTTGTCTTCACTAAGCAACCGATGCGCCGCATAGCAGAACGGTGGTTCTTGATCTGAGAACAGCAGCAGCGCCATCTCAGCAGGCGTCGTGGCCTGCTTATCATCCACCAAAAGTTCCCAAGCAACCTCTAAGCTATCGGGATCATAAACAGATTCCACCGCAGCAAAGAACTCTGCAAGCTCTTTGGGCTCATATCTTTCATCCTCGACAACGTAAGTCATTTGCCGAGGATGAATCGTGTGGGAATGCCCCTTCGCGTCGACGACAACCCAGTTTTTTTTACCCTCAGGTCGCTCTAGCAGGCCAACACGACTCTGCCACAGGCTATCGCTATCGCCTTGGCGTCGAAACTCGACTAATGTTCCTTTCTCCACGGTAGCTCGTCAAATAGGGCGGCAGGCTCTCACTTTCTTGAACGCATGAGATACGGACGTGACTAGCTTTCTCGGTTAATGAAGGGCAGCAAAGCCAGAGTTCTTGCCCGCTTAATGGCCCGCGTCAGATCTCTCTGCTGCCGGGACGTTAAACCCGTAATGCGCTGGGGCAAGATCTTACCTCGCTCAGTAATAAATCGGCGCAGTAAATCTACATCCTTGTAGTCGATGGGCTCACCGGGCTTGATCGGAGAAATGCGGCGGCGGAAATAGGCCATAACGTTGCTCTATCTGAATTGAAACTGTGGACGATGTGCAAAACGCACTATTTGATTTCTTTGTGAGGAGTATGCTTGTTGCAGTGGGTACAGAACTTTTTAAGTTCTAAGCGCCCCGTTGTATTCCGACGATTTTTAGTCGTGGTGTATCGAGATACACCCGGTGAACGGGGAGTTGAATTCGAGCGACACTCGGTGCACTCGAGAGTAATAATGACACGGACGCCTTTAGCCATGGTCTTCTCTAGACGCTAAACATAAATTAAACACAAGCCCCAATTATCGCACACGTTGTTGAGCTTGTGTCAGAACTTTCTTCAGCTTCAGATCTAATGAGTAGCCGCGGGTCGTATAAATAACGACGGTATCAACCCATCGATCATGGAAAGTCTGTAGGCGAACCGGATCAGCCAGCCCAATGCCGTTATCAATCGCTAAAGGCACAATAAACGCCAGCAGTGCAAACCCGCCCGTACTGAAGCCGATCAGCAGCAGCAGACAGCCTCCCCCCGCGATCGCCTCTCGCTTGAGTAAGTCTTCAATTCTAGGCAGTTTGGCCGAACGGGCATCAACGACCTTAAGATCCATCGCCCAGTGCCCCGGACTTTGACCTTGATTATTGATCACCACCGCGACCCGCAACAGCAGCCAAAGCACGGCAAAAATCACCCACTGTCCTAGCTGGAGCTGTGCATCACCCGTGATCGCGACAGTACTCAGCAGCCACGCTAAAGAAAAATCAATTGCTGAAGCAGCGACCCGCACCCACATCTGCGCCTTCGTCAGGCGGGGAGGTAAACGTTTGGGGTAGTAGTCATCGTCAGCAGTCATGGAGTCACTCAATCATCAAATCGCCATAGCTCATAAATCAGAAACTTTGACGGTCAAATTCTAGCATTTGGCCCCTAAAGCTGTTGACTCAGAAGTTCTAGATAAGGCTGCGGATCTTGAGCGACCCAGCCCAAGCTTGAACGAGAGCGCACTTCAAAACGAAGGAAAGCATTGGTCTCGGTTGCGGCTGCAACGGCTCCAAGCTGAGTCCCACGCTGAACGGTTTGCCCCGTCTGCACGGCCAAATCAGAAAGCTGCAGATAGCGAGTCTGGCGGCCCTGACTGTGGTTGATGACAACAATGGAGCCACCTTCCTCTTCTCCAGCAAAGGCCACCGTTCCATCAGCAACGGCATACACAGGCATAGCAGGGGCTGCAGCTAAGTCTACGCTGGTATAGAACTCAGCCGCTTGGGTCTTAGGGTTGACGCGCCAGCCGTAGGCTCCCAATGTTTTTGCGGGTTTAGGTAGAGGGTAGCGATCTCGCTCATAGGCAGTGGCAATCTGCTGCGTTTTGAATAGATCCTGAAAGGGTGCAATCCCAGTGGGCTGATTATGGAGCAGCGGCGACCAATTGACACCAGGAACAAACGCCACTTCTGGCGTTTTCTGGCATCCGTTGAGTTCAAATAAAACATCAGGGCGCACTCGGTAGGCCTTAGCTAAATCGTGAATTGTTTTACCGCGAGGAACCGACACTAAAATGCCGTTGTAGGGAGGTACCGCAATTTTCGTGCCCGCAGGAGCCTGCCCCTGTCTCAGCGAAGGATTTAACCCCATGAGGGTTGTGGGTAAAAGCTGAAACTTTGCCGATACAGTGGTGAGCGTTTCTCCCGAGGTGATGGTGTACTGCTTCAAGCTATCGACAACCGACGGACGACAATCGGCTGGCTCCTGAGCTGCAGCCAGAGGAGAAATCGCCCACAGGGAAACAAACAAACCGGAAGAGACAAAACGCACAAGATGCTTGAACATAGCCAGAATCTAGGGAATATGAGTGGAGAGACGAACCTCCTTCCCTCAATTGTGGCAAAAGAATCTAGGGTTTAGCCAAAAATCGAGCCGCGACTCCGCCGCCCAAGAATCCAAATAGATGCCCCTGCCAAGAGATACCAGGGACAGAGGGCAGAACCCCGAAGACCAAACTGCCGTAAAGAACCGCGACCAGAATCGATAGAAAGCTGGCGGCAAAGCTGCGCTCAAAGTACCCGCGCAGCAGCAAGTAACCAAGGTAACCAAAAATCAGTCCACTTGCGCCAACGTGGACTGTTCTAGAGCCTGCAAAGAACCATGTGCCCAAACCGCCAACGCCCATTGCGATCGCAGTCACCATGAAAAAATCTTCCGTCGAGCGAATCAGAACCAGCCAGCCCAAAACAATAAAGGGGACTGTATTGGCCATCAAATGCCCTAATCCCGCATGGAGAAAAGGAGCAAACAAAATTCCCCGCAGCCCAACCACGGCACGCGGAATGATTCCAAACTCAACGAGGGAACCACGAAATAGGAAGAGGTTCAGGAGCGCTGAAGCCCACATCAGGGCCACCATACTCCCCAGGATCTGGACCTGTATTTTGAGCGCCTGAGTCATGACCTACCACTTCAGTAGATTAAACTGCTCCATATCGATCGTGTCGCGGCTGCGATAGATCGCTAGGATAATGGCCAGCCCGACAGCGGCCTCAGCGGCAGCAACCGTAATCACAAAAACAGTGAAGACCTGTCCTCTAATATTGGCTCCATCGAGATAATTCGAGAACGAAACCAAGTTCAAATTGACTGCGTTCAGCAGCAGTTCAACAGACATCAGTACCCGCACAGCATTCCGACTGGTCACGAGGCCGTAAATCCCGATACAAAAGAGGGCGGCAGCAAGTAAAAGAAAGAACTCTAAAGGCATGGGACTCATTTACAAAGGACGGTTAAGCAGAGCTTATCAAGAGGCTTAAGCACTAGTTGAGCTTACCTTTATCGAGCAACAGGCTCTCGAGGACGCTCAGGCAGCTCCAAAACTGGAGGAGGGGTCTCGCCAACGATGGCGGTCTCTTCACCCATAATTGACTCTCGACGAGCAATGACAATCGCTCCGACCAACGCCATCAGCAGCAGAATCGAAGCCAGCTCGAAGGGAAGCAAGTAGTCGCTGAAAAAATGTTCGCCAATCAGAAGCGAGGTCGACTCCGGCGGAATTAGCGCAAGATTCGTGCCCCAGCTTGTCTGTACAACCATTGTGGCGAGCAGGGCAAAAACCCCCGCACAGACCACTGCCGCAGCGCCTTGGCGAATCCAGCGACGAGGAACAGGCTTGAAATCTTCCCGCTTGTTCACGAGCATGATTGCGAACAAAATAAGAACATTGACGGCCCCTACATAAACCAGAACTTGGGCAGCAGATACAAAATCAGCATTCAGCAGGATATACAAACCTGCAATGCTCATAAAGACGCCCGCTAGGGTAAAGGCGGAATAGACAATGTTCTCAAACAGAACAACGCCCAGCGCTGCGCCAATCATCATGGCGGCTAGCAAGATCGAACAAACAAATCGAATCCCTTCTGCTAAATTCACTGAGCTTCAGTCTCCTTTTCTTCCTGTTTCGGGGGGGCCGCGGCCACAATCTCTTCAGGGCGCTGTCCGGCACGGGCGGCATTGGCAGGGGCATCATGCCCACTCAGCACTTTTTCGGGCAGATATGCAAACTCCCGAATGGGGGTCACCATCGGATCTTCTGTGACTTTATAGGGCAGACGCCCCATGGCAACGTTGTCGTAGTTGAGCTCGTGACGGTCAAAGGTTGAGAGTTCGTACTCTTCTGTAACCGATAGACAGTTGGTCGGGCAGTACTCGACACAGTTAGCGCAAAAAATACAGACGCCGAAGTCAATACTGTAATGCTTAAGCTGCTTTTTCTTGAGCGCTTTGTTGAATTCCCAATCGACGACCGGCAGGTTGATGGGGCAGACCCGGACACAAACTTCACAGGAAATACACTTATCAAATTCAAAGTGAATTCGCCCTCGGAATCGCTCGGAAGGAATCAGCTTCTCGTAGGGGTATTGAACCGTAACCGGGCGGCGGCTCATATGGTCAAAGGTCACTGACAGGCCCTGCCCAATGTAGCGGGCAGACTGAAGAGTTTCCTTGGCGTAGCCACCGACTTGCTTCAGAAATTTCAGCATGGTGAGGTCATTCTCTAAAAAAGGTTGAAGGTATGGGCACGGTTTCAGGCAAAGACTAGCCGCCAAAGGCAAAAGGGAAGGCTAGCTTGAGTCCTGCGGTCATCAGCAAATTCACAAGGCCAATGGGCAACAAGAACTTCCAGCCTAGGTCAAGGAGCTGATCAATACGAACCCTGGGTACAGTCCAGCGCAGCAAGATGGCGATGAAGACGAAGACATATGCCTTCAGCAGGGTCATTACAATCCCGAGGCCACCCGTTACAATCTGCAGAACAGCATTATCGGGGCTGATGTGGATCCAGTTCGCTAGCAAACCAATGGGTATAGGAAAATCCCAGCCACCCAGGTAAAGAACTGAAACAAGCAGGGCCGATAGTACTAAGTTAACGTAAGACCCCAGATAGAACAGGGCAAATTTCATGCCGGAATATTCTGTTTGGTAACCGGCAACAATTTCTTCTTCTGCTTCAGGAAGGTCAAAGGGCATCCGTTCACATTCTGCGAGGGCGGAGATCCAGAACAGGAGTAGACCGGCAGGCTGTCGCCAGACGTTCCATCCCAGAATTCCATAACCGGACTGCTGGTTGACGATATCGACAGTACTAAGGCTGTTAGACATCATCACGACGGCGAGTACGGCCAGCGCGAGCGGAATTTCATAGCTAATTGACTGTGCTGCAGCTCTCAGACCACCGATCAGGGCGTACTTGTTGTTAGAGGCGTAGCCCGCCATCAGCAAGCCGATGGGAACAATGCTAGAGAGGGCAATCCAGAGGAAAATACCGAGGCCCAAGTCGGTAATCATCAGATTTTGACCGAAGGGCACGATTAGGTAGGACAGGAAAACGGGGATGACGACAATCACCGGTCCTAGAAGAAAGAGCCAGGGATCGGCTTCTGCGGGGACAATATCTTCTTTAAAGACGAGCTTGATACCGTCAGCGACTGGGGCCAGAATGCCCAGTGGGCCAATAAATTCGGGACCGATACGTTGCTGAGCGGCGGCGGAGATCTTCCGCTCTAGCCAAACGGCGACGAGGACACCGACCGTGGCTCCAATGAGCATCAGTAAAAGGGGAAGGGGAAGCCAGACAGCTTTGGCTGCACCCGGTGAAAGGCCGTAGCCCATTAAGGTCTCGATGAAGCGTTGCTGCAGATCAATGCCTGGGTTCATGTCCTGCTCTGATGTTTGTGATGTTTTTTTTGACCTTACTCAGTATAGTGCCCCTGCGCTTTTTCAGGGACTTAGCGCTCGGCAATTGGTAGATAAGGCTGGTTATGCTCACCAATATAAATCTGGGTAGGCCGATAGATACGGTTGGCTTCGAGCTGTTCCCGCCAGTGGGCAAGCCAGCCAGCAACCCTTGCGATCGCAAATATCGGTGTAAACAAATCCGTCGGAATCCCCAGCCGCTTGTAGACCAGCCCAGAATAAAAATCAACGTTGGGATGAATACCTTTGTCCCCTAGCTTGTCGGTAACAATCTTCTCCAGCTCCAGAGCGATTTCGTAATACTTATCGCTCCCTAGCTCACCGAACAGCTCCTCCACCAGCTTTTGCAAAATCTTAGCCCGAGGATCTTTTACCTTATAGACGCGATGCCCAAAGCCCATAATCTTAGATTTGGTCGCGAACTTCTCTTCCAAGAAGGGTCGGACATTTTCCACAGAGCCAATCTGCTCCAGCATCTCAATGACTTCTTCATTGGCCCCCCCGTGGAGCGGCCCGCCCAGAGTGCCGACCGCAGACGCCACAATCGCATAGGGATCCGTCAGCGTTGAAGCCGTCACCCGCGCAGAGAAGGTCGAGGCATTCATCGTATGCTCGGCATGGAGCGTCAGACAGGTATCAAAAATATGAGCCTGTATCGGATCGGGTTCCTGCTCATTGAGCATGTAAAGAAAATTCGCCGCATAGCTCAAATCATCACGGGGCTGAATGGGGTCATTCCCCTTGCGGATATGCTCAAACGCCGCCACCATCGTCGGGATTTTCGCCAGCAGCCGCACCACAGCCCGCCGAATATAGGTCGGGTCATCTAGCGCCCGCTTGGAATAGAACAGCCCCAGCGCCGCCGCTGAAGCCTGCAAAGCGTCCATCGGGTGACCGCTTTCAGGAAAGCACTTCATCATGTCTCGGATCCGGTACTTGGCCCGACGGTGATGGGTAATCTCGTACTGGAAAGCTGACAGATCATCTGCCGTGGGAAACTTGCCCCAAATCAATAGATACGCGGTTTCTAAAAAACTTCCATGCTCCGCGAGCTGCTCAATTGGGACGCCGCGATATTCTAATCGGCCAATCTTGCCATCGACGTAGCTAATTCTTGACTGGGCGGCAGGAATACCTTCCAAACCAATCTGATACTCACATGCTGTCATAGGGCAACTCAATGTTGGGTATTGTCATAGCCTCAGCGTTTTCATCACGGCAGTAGCGTAGACGCGTAGAGTCCAATGTCTGCACGCAGAACAAAGGCCGCTGAGGTGCAGTCGCTGCAGGTCTACAGAAAAGGACCTAAGCACTTCTATATGAAGCGGTAGATCAATCATACCAGTCTGCCTCAAATCCAGTCTGTGTCTGATATAGCGATTATCGACCCATCCGCAAAGCTCGACCCTAGGTCCAGTCTTCTTTCTTGCTAGTTTTGATGCTGTAGAGCTGCTCGGTCTCATGAATCAACCGCGTCTTTTCAAACAGCGATTCTTCGGTCAGTTCCCATTTTTTCAGGACCGTATCGAGATCCGTCTGAATATCCCAGCCCCCCGGAAAACCGGTATAGCGAATCCGGAGGCGGGCCAGCTCAGCAAGGTTGAGATTCGTGGGTTCTTCGCGCATCAATCGGTCTGCAACTTGGCGATCGCGATACCACTGAGGATGCTGTTGGTCAGGTTGTCCAAGTTTGGCTTTCGGAGGCTGAGCCATGACGATAGAGAATAAAAATAATTATTTGCAGTATTGCATAGGAACCTAGAAGCATCCTATTGCATGAGATTGAACCTAGATGAGATCACTCTCCAGGAGAGTGAGTAAATACTTTCCGTAGCCGCTTTTCGCCAGCGGCTGTGCCAATTGGCTAAGTTGAGCCGCATCGATATAGCCTTGCCGGTAGGCAATCTCTTCAACACAGGCAACCTTGAACCCTTGGCGCTGCTCCAGCGTCTGGATGAAGCTGCCCGCCTGATGCAAGGTGTCATGCGTCCCAGTATCGAGCCAAGCATAGCCTCGGCCCAAAAGCTCCACTTTCAACTCGCCGCGCTTCAGGTACTCCCGACTCAGATCCGTAATTTCTAGTTCACCCCGTGCCGAAGGCTTCAATTTAGCGGCAAACTCAACAACCCTAGAGTCGTAGAAATAAATCCCCGGCACCGCATATTTAGACTTTGGCTGCTGGGGCTTTTCTTCTAAACCCACCACATAGCCAGCCTGGTCAAACTCCACAACGCCGTAATGCTGCGGTTCCAGCACGCGATAGCCAAAGATTAAGGCTCCTGACTGTAGCTGAGCGCCTTGACCTAAAACCTCTGGCAGGCCGTGACCATAAAACAAGTTGTCACCCAGCACCAAACAAACCGGCTCCCCGCCAATGAAGTCTCGTCCCAGAATAAAAGCCTGGGCCAGTCCTTCGGGGCGGGGTTGCTCAACATAGCTCAGATCTAGCCCCCACTGGTGACCATCACCCAGCAGTTGCTGAAATAACGGTAAATGACGGGGCGTAGAGATAATCAAAATGTCCCGAATCCCGGCCAGCATCAGGGTTGACAGGGGATAATAAATCATCGGCTTGTCATAAACCGGCATTAATTGCTTACTGACCACCTCAGTGAGGGGAGCTAGTCGAGTGCCCGAGCCTCCGGCGAGAACAATACCTTTCATGGGTTTAGGGCCGAGTCAAGAGTCAGGAGCTGCGGAAGAACGTGCATGATCATAGTTTTGCTGAATCCAAGCTTGATAAGCGCCAGATCGCACCTGTTCAATCCAGTCTGGATGGTCTAGGTACCACTGAATCGTTTTCGACAGGCCACTTTCGAAACTTTCTTGAGGCACCCAGCCCAGTTCACGCTGAATCTTAGTGCTGTCAATCGCATAGCGGCGATCGTGCCCTGGCCGATCTTTCACGAACGTTACCAAAGACGCATAGTCGAAGTTTTCTTTTGGCGATAACTGGTTGAGTCTCGCACAAATCTGCTGCACAACCTCTAGATTCGTCACTTCGTTATTGCCACCCACATTGTAAGACTCTCCCAAGCGGCCCCGCTGCAGCACCAGCCAAATAGCCTCACAATGGTCTTCAACGTAGAGCCAATCTCGAATATTTTGACCATCGCCATAGATGGGTAGCGGTTGCCCCTCCCTAGCGTTCAGAATCATCAGCGGGATCAGCTTCTCTGGGAACTGGTACGGACCATAATTATTTGAGCAGTTGGTCGTCAGAATCGGCAGGCCATAGGTGTGATGATAAGACCGGACAAGGTGATCTGAGCTGGCTTTAGAAGCTGAGTAGGGGCTGTTGGGCGCATAGGGCGTTTCTTCTCGAAAGGCAGGGTCATCGGGCCCTAAGGAGCCAAAAACCTCATCGGTTGAGATGTGTAAGAATCTGAAATTCGCCTGCTTCTCTGGAGGCAGATGTTCCCAGTAGATCTTGCAAGATTCTAGAAGCCGAAAGGTGCCCAGAATGTTCGTCTGAATAAAGGCTTCAGGACGGAGAATGGAGCGATCGACATGACTTTCAGCCGCGAAGTTGATGACGGCCTCAGGCTGATGCTTGTCTAGCAGCGCCTTAACCTGTTGAGAGTCAGAAATATCACCCCGACAAAAGCAGTAGCCTGGATCGCCCGCTACAGCATCTAGCGTGTGAGGGTTGCTGGCATAGGTCAATTTGTCGAGATTAACAACATTGAACCAGTGATCATGGCGAGCTTTAAGGATAAAATTAGCGCCGATAAATCCAGATCCACCCGTCACTAAAACAGTCTTCATCCAACATTCCCGCTATTTTTGGGCACCGACATTTTGGCCGTTAGTTTTTTAACTTGACGCGAATATCATAGCGAGCACTCCAGGGGCTGCTGATGGCCGTGGTCATGCCAATCGCTTCAATACCCTGGGCATATTCTTGCGTACCTGGGGCAATTTTAGGAAAGAGGGGATTCGTATCCATCACCTTCAGCATCCGAGGCACATGAACGAAGAACTGGCCGTTATGGGACTTCAGGGAAGATTGGGTCGCATCTTTAAAGAGTTCGGCCTGATTGAGGCTGGACTGAGACTCCACGAGCTGCTTGGCAATGGGGACCGGGGCACCAATGGTAAAGAACATCGTTTTGTCACTGAGCGAACCGTGACTCGCAATCGGCAATCCGGGCGGAACCTTCCAGGTAATCACGGACGATTTGTCGATTTTGGATTCGGCAATCTGAAAATCGCGCTGTTCGCGCACGGCATCATCGAGCTGCTTGAAGGCCTGAAGCGCTGCGGTGCTGTCACTGGTCTGGGCTAGGGCAACGAGGCCAATATTTTGATCGTTGTTATCTTGAGCAGGCACGATGGCCCCTGCAAATTTGCGATCGAGCCAGGGAATGAAGGTCGTGTTGAAGTCGATGCCGGTGAGTTCAACAAAGCTGTCCGTCCAGGACTTAGGGTTAAAGGGCACAATCAGTTTGGCACTTGTGCCTTTGGCATAAGCCTGCCACAGCTCCTGGAAGTTTCCGCCGGAAGCCATCATCAGGGTGTTGGCGGGCAGGCGCTTTGCCATCCCTGCAGCGTCGTTTTTGACTACTAGGGGATACTTGGCCTCTGGATCTAGCCAAGTAATGGTTTTGAAATTAAGAGTATCGTCTGCGTCTAGAGTCACGGTGGAGCCTAAACCTCGCACTTCTTGGATACGCGCCAGAGAGGCTTCAGAGATCGGCTGATTTGACCCGGCGGCTAGCTGTGCCGTCGCTAAGGGCATGTTGATATATATCTGGGCAAGGGGGCTGCTGGCCCCAATTTCAGAGATGGCTTCTGTAAAGCGTGGCGTTGCAGAAATAGAGGGCTTACCTTTGAGGGTATCGATCACCTGATCGATGGGTGCGCCTGCGGCAGTAAAGACGAGATTGCGCTTGTCGGGGGTTGCGATCGCATATTGCTGGTCTTCAAGCTGAAACTCTTGGATCTCGACATCTTGGTAGGTTCGGCTTTGCGCTTGATTGCCAGAGGTGGCTAACTTCTCGATAAAAAGCTTTTTGGCTCGACCTGAATTGCGGACCGGCAGGATCCAAATAGTTGCCTGATCTTCAAATTCGGGACCAGACTCAGCCGTAGGGGGCAAAAAGGCCATTGTGATTTGATCGCCAACCCAGGGGGCAATATTCTCTTCATAACTCAGTCCTTGGGTGAGGACCGTTTTTTCGATGTCCTGCAGATTCGTTTGCAGGTTTTTCTGAGACTGCTCTGTTCCTAACTTTGTCAGTGCCTTCCATTGACCTATGTTGGTGGAAACAGTGACGGAGAGTAGGGTGTCCTGAGGTAGAAGAGCCGTGGGACCAAAGGCTTTGCGTCCACCGCTCCGTCCCTGGAGTAGGGCAAAGGCAATGGCTCCGCCGACGATCAGGAGCAGCGCACCCCCGACGGTGATAGCAAGCGAACGAGACTTATGATTTTGGCGACGTCTCTGCGGCGATAACCGGGAAGAATTCGCTTTAGTGCGTTTTCGCGGTTGTTGCTGACCTCTCATAGCTGTCCCATCCAAACCTCAGAGGCCAGTATGCACAATGGCAGAGACATTGGTAAAGGCCTCGTCACAGATTTATGGGATACAGAGTTGGCTAATGTTGACATGAGTACGGCTACCGCCGCTCCGAGATGACGCTGAAATTAGGCAACCCAACCATACAGCGTCGTCCGCTGCCGATAGGGACGATCGATAGCTTTAATGGCGTTTTGCAGCTCAGACTCTGATAAGCAGGTCCCCCCCTGAGCACCGGCCATGGTGGTGATATGTTCTTCCATTAAGGTACCGCCAATGTCGTTACAGCCCCACTGCAGGGCTTGAGCGGCCCCCTGCACCCCCAACTTCACCCAGCTCGGCTGATGGTTGACCATCCAGCGCCCCAAGAATAAGCGCGCCACGGCGGTCAGATGTAGGACTTCTTCTAGGGTGGGCTGATCGCGTCCGACGCGGCGACGCAGGGCAGGTGGGGCATCTTGACCCACGTAGGGCAGCAGCACAAATTCACTAAAGCCAATGTTGCCTTGGGACTGCATTTTTTGTTGATGCGATCGCAACCTTTCTAAATGCCCAATTTGCTGTGCGGGGGTCTCGATATGCCCCGACAGCATCGTGCTGGTGGTAGGCACGCCAAGCTGATGGGCGGCTGACACCACCTCTAGCCAAGTGGCCGTATCGATTTTCTCCGGACACAGTACCCGCCGCACCTGATCGTCGAGAATCTCAGCGGCGGTCCCCGGCATTGAATCAACGCCAGCTTCGCTGAGGGCCGAGATCACGTCAGTAAAAGAGCGCCGATCTTCGCGGGCAATAAACTCAATCTCTTGGGGCGAAAACGCATGGAGATGAATCTCTGGGAAGGACGCCTTCAAGGTCTTCACCAATCGCACATAGTAGGGCAAGGACTGCCCCTCAAGCTTTGCTTCAAGATTGAGTCCCCCCTGCATGCAGATTTCAGTCGCGCCCCGCTGACGGGCATCGGCGGCCTTTTCTAAGATTTGGGCCTCTGTTAACCAGTAGGCACCTTCCTGGTCGGCATCTCGACGGAAGGCACAGAAGTTACAATGCTGCTCACAGATATTGGTGAAATTAATGTTGCGGTTCACCACATAGGTAACGGTATCGCCCACCAGATCCTGCCGCATCTGGTCAGCCGCCTGCTGGATATCGCTCCAGGCGGACGGATCGGTTTGCTCTAGCAGCAGCACCCCAGCATCCGGCGTCAGTGCTTGGCCGGATAAGGCCTGCGTCAGGATTTGATCAATGGTGGGGGCTTGGGTAATCACGTTGTATAAACAGGGGCTATTTAATAATCTTGGGGCTTCTGAGGGCTTGATTGACGATGAACGACATCGGCCAGCGAGGTCTTGTCCGTTGTCCAAAACACATCAGGGACTGGATCGTACCCCCCTTTATTCCAGGGATGGCAGCGTAGGATTCGCCAGAGGGCTAGCCCACTCCCCCGCAGGAAGCCGAAGCGAGTTAGAGATGCGATCGCATAGTGCGAACAGCTTGGCTGAAATCGACAGGTAGGCGGAAACAGCGGCGAAATAAATCGCTGATACAACCGAACGAGGCTTACCAGTAAGTGTTTCATTTCTTAATCTTAGAATAAGCACGCAAGTCTGGCGACCAAACTCGCCGACGCGACATCTGCTGACTCAACTCCTGCGGCAAAGAATCTGCAGTCTATATCGATGATTGCAGTGATAAGAAAGACAAGGGAAAAAGCATACTTCTAGACATGATCAAGGTCTATTTTTCTTGTTCAACATCGTCTGATATCGAGCTAAGGCAGTGAGCGAAAAGTGTTGCTGATAAAGATGATATTTCAGATAAAAATGACAGGGGAAACCCGTTCCTGTGAAGTGATCTTCATCCCAGGCTCCGTCTTTCTGTGTGGTCACCAAATAGTCAACGCCACGCTCAATCGCAGGTTGATGGTAAGTGCCCACCGCATCATCTGCAGCCAAAAGCCCCATCAGTGCCCAAGCCGTCTGAGATGCAGTACTGGGTCCTTGTCCCTTTAGGCTAGAATCGTTATAGCTCTTGCAGGTTTCACCCCAGCCACCATCCGCATTCTGACAGCTTACTAACCACTGCGCCCCTTTCTGAATTTCTAGCTGGAACTTGCGGGGTTCCACCAGAGCCAAGGCAGCTAAAACACCGCTGGTACCGTAGATGTAGTTCACGCCCCAGCGTCCAAACCAGCTCCCATCAGACTCTTGTTCAGATTTGAGATAAGCTAGCCCTCGGTTCACTCTGCTGTCTATCAGCAAATGGCCTGCGGAGGAAGCATTGCGACTGGCCGGATCCGGCGCGCGACCCAGCATCTCTAACACCCGCGCCGTCACATCAGCGGTGTTGGGATCAATCATGGCCTTAAGATCCCCATAGGGAAGCCAGTTTAGCCAGTCCTGATCGTTATCAATGTCAAAGGCAGCCCAGCCCCCCGGCTTGCACTGCATGGTGGCAATCCAGTTAAAGGCGCGCGTCACCGCAGCCTGCTTCGCATTCTCATCCGGTAGCGTCACTTCATTAAGGGCCATCACCACGACAGCCGTATCATCTACATCGGGATAAAAACGATTTTCAAACTCAAAGGCCCAGCCACCCGGTTCGCCTTCTTTATTCTTGACTTTCCAGTCACCGTAATCAAGAATCTGCTTTTCGAGTAGCCACTGTCCCCCCTGAACCAGGGCCGGATGGTCTCGGTCTAAGCCTGACTCTGCTAAAGCCCGGATCACTAGGGCGGTGTCCCACACGGGAGAGATACAGGGCTGTATCCGATATTCAGTCTCGGTTTCAATCGCAAAATTATCAACGGCAGCTAATCCCCGCTCAATGATGGGATCATGGACATCATAGTCCAGCGCTTTCAAGCCCAACAGCGAATTGAGCATCGCCGGAATAATGCCACCCCAGTCACCAGTCGCTTCCTGCCGCTCTAGTACCCAGCGTTCTGCAGCTTTAAGGCCCTCTTCACGCAGCGGGACAAATTTGTTAGCTTCTGCAAACTTGAAGATGCCGTCTAAGCCAACGAACACGTCAGTCCAGTCACTGTTGCGAGGCAGCTCGAAGGTGGCGTGAATCCGTCCCTCTGGGTACAGCTCATCTAAGGTAATGCCTAGGTCGTAGACTGGCTCCCGGTCCATTACGAGAAGCAGCGGCACGGTGCTGCCTCTGGCCCAACTCGACATTTCATAAATAGTGAAGGGGGCCGACTCCGGCACTAGCATGACCCAAGCCGGGAGCGATGGGATACCTTTCCATTCGTAGCAGCCAATCAGGGCGAGATGCAGCTTCGTGAAAATGCGACTTTTGCTGATGCCACCCCGCCCCAAAATAAAGGCACGGGCTGACACCAACGCCGGGTCAGTAGCAGGGACACCCAACAGCCGCAGAGCCATATAGGCTTCGATGGTAACGCTGAGTTCACCGCCATCGTCGTAGTAGAGTTCCCAGCCGCCGTGATCGCGCTGCTGGTTACGGAGATAGGTTTCCGCTTTGGCTAGAGGGCGAGTCCCGTCAGTCCCCCAGATTTTATGGATGAGAACGGCTTCTGAGGTAATTGAGACGTTCGATTCTAATTCGGCCCACCAGTAGCCTTTGGGATCCTGCTTTGAAAGGAGATAGTTCTGGGAAGATGCGATCGCATCTTCGACCCTATCCATCCACTCGGTTGTCTTGATCCCAGTTTGAACTTGCATACTTAGTAGCGTGAATGAGCGACAGGCTTATATATGGAGATACCCCATTCCCACAGCAGGGTATGCAGCAAACCTCAACATACCGCCACAGAATTATTCTTGGCAACATTGTTCCAGCTTCTTCTGAGAAACGCCTTAACATCTCTGAGAACAACCTGAACAGAAGACTTTCATTTCCAACAAAAGCAGAGAGAATATTTGGGTGAGATCTAACTCACACATTGAATCTGCCGTGATCACAGCCAAGCGCAGCACAGCAACATACATTGGTATGGGGTCCACAAAGTAGAACCGTCGTTTAGTACCAAGATAAGGCATTAACCCATTATCTTCGGTCTCCTAGATGGTTTATAGACAAGGTTGAATATAGCAATGCATAGCAATATAAAAACTCAAGCTCGACGGGTTACAGACATAACGGCTCTCGTTATCACTGTCGCAGTACTGCTACAGGGCATGCCAAGCTGGGCTGGCTTCAACCCCAGAGGTAAAAGATTGCGTCGTCCTGGTAACCGACAGGCAGCCGCAACACGCCCCATTTGTCGCACTAATGACAATCCTCCAGGAACAACAAGAGCACCAGAAGGGCCTCCCCTCAAAGCATTAGTCCCGGAAAATGAGCATCACCTGTCCAGGGAATTTACGACAGCCGCATATCCGACCTTTCACTGGTATATGCCGAACAACAATCCTCATCCCGCCGCTCAATTTGTACTGTACAAAGTCAGCAATATAGAACCTGTCGTTGAAGAGATTGAGGTCTTCAGCACTCGGTTTCAAATTCGCAATGAAGAAGGGATTGCGAGCTTAAAAATACCAGCAGGCACAATGGCTACAGCTCTTGAAGTCGACACAGACTATCGTTGGCAAGTTAAGCTTCTCTGTCTTGATGAAGATGATGAATACGTGACGAACCAATATGTTGAAGGTTGGATTACGCGAATCAAGCCCAGTCCTGAACTGACGAAAAAGATCGCCAAGGCCAAGCCGATTGCCCAGATTGATATCTTTGCTGAAGCGGGGCTATGGTATGACGCACTCACGCAGTTGACAACCCTCCATCGAAGTCATCCTAAAAAGCAAAGACTAGAACAAGAGTGGCAATCACTCTCTAACTCTGAGTTTGTACAGCTTGCAGATATTCCGCTCCAGCTTGCCTCTCCATCACAATAAAGAGGCTTGTCCAAGCAGAGCAAGGAACTGCTGCAGGCTGAGAAACAACACATCAAGTCCGTCTAGCGTTAACGGCTCTCGTGCCTTCCCTAATTACTAAGGCACTCAGACGCTTTATCAATCGCAATGGTATCGAACACTTGTTGATTTATTTATGAAGCATATTGAGGCGCTGCCTAAGAACGGAGGCCACCTCTCGTTTCTACACTTCCCAAATCCTGGTAACAGAATCATAATAAATAGTAGGAAACAAGGCGCTGACTCTCTCGTCATAACTTCATATACATTGGCACCAAAGGCGGCAGTATACGCATTGATCAGGATATTTAAGCTACTGAAATCCATCTGCGGCATAGAACGGCGGTCCTAACTCAGCAAAATATTGCCGTGACACCTTCACTGATGGGTTCTAACTCTTTCAAGCGAGATAGCAAAGGCAAAAAAAAATGAAGCCAACCGCTCACTTTCTCCGTTTAGCAGTCATCAGTATGGGTCTAGTCTCCCTAGCCTGTATAGCCGCTTTGCTTTCTGAGAGAGCAGGACAGCAAAGCTATGCAAACCTACCGATTAATCCTCAGGTCGAGAAGATTTCTAGCAGCTCCCCCTCCCCCTCTACGACGATAGTCGCTAAGCAGATTCACCCTGATGACGAGCAATCCATCACCATCCAAGACCTCGTAGAAGCAGTAACCGAGCCCCATGAAGTTTCTCCACTGCCCAGCGTTCCCAGTAACTGGCGGTTTGCAAAATACCCCATCCCATCGACAAAGGCTGAAACTCATCGATTAGATCATCCACTGGGCAAGAAATTTAAGCGTTATAACCCGTGGAACCATATTGATAGCGTTCGCGGTATAACTCCTGACAACGTCATGGTAGAAATGGGCGACCTGCATTTCGCCGCCTACATAGAAGGTGAGTGGCATGAGCAGAACTTTGGCCCTCCATGCACAGCAGCTGAACATCCCTTTGGTAATCCAAGCCGAAGATTTGGTAACAGGGGACTGTGTCAGGACGGTAGCGCCTTTGCAGGCATTGGCTTCAATAACTGGACCAATCCAAAGCACCATATCCACGGCTGGTCTCCAACCCCCCATTTCGACCATAGCTCTGGCAAGATTGAATATGTCATCGCTTGGGGAACTGCAAGAGCCGTCCCCCAAGACCCCAGCAAGCCTGCAGACTTGAATGGCGATCATTACCAATATCGGGTGGGCGCGGATAAACGCAATCCCTCGCAGAAAGGCGTTCTACCTGCAATCACCCACGGTAGAGCACGCATCGTTCGACCAACATGGCGCTTCTATATCGCAACCACGATGAGCCCCAACACACTCAAACAATTATGTCAGCAGGGGAAACTCCCCCCCAGCCTACCCTTCAGCGGCGGCTGCTGATTAACGCTGCTCTGCCTGCAGGTCTCTCCGAAAGTCAGTCAGGATAAGGATAGGTTGCTGAGCAGCTCTATAAATCGCTGCATATCTGTAAACGAGATCGCACCTTCCTCTTCTAACTGATGAGCAGGTGTTAGCTTTGCATAGCCAAAGACTCGCATCCCAGCACTAACCGCAGCTCTGACACCAATTGCAGTATCTTCTATGACGACACATCGATTAGGAACAACACTCATCTGTTTAGCGGCGTATAGATATACATCGGGGTATGGCTTGCCTCGGGCTACATCGGCAACGCTAAAGCGTTTGCCCTCGAAGTAGTTGAGCAGCTGTGTGATTCCGAGAGTGACCTGCATCTCTTGATGGGTTGAGTTAGAAGCCACACAGTAGGGGATTTCTAACCCCTGCAATAGATCCACAATGCCGGGAACGGGCTGGAGTGAGGTTTGGTATGCGATCGCACTTCTCTCATGAAATTCCTTTTCAAAGTTATTCGGCACGGGTCGCTGCAATAGCTTTTCTGATAGCTCAAGACAATAGGACATCGAATGTCCTACAAACTGCTCAAACATATCCTCTAACGTAAGGGAAAGGCCCAGCTCATTGAGCATTTCAGCGAATACTGTATTGGTAATGCGTTCGCTATCAACGAGCACACCATCACAGTCAAAGATTACAAGGTCAACATTCTTCATAGAGTCATATCCCAGTTTTCCACCGTCAAGGCCCAGCGTTCATGATCGCGCCATTTGCCATTGACCTTCAGATATCTTTCAGAAAAGCCCTCTTTCGTAAAATTCAGTCGCTTGACCAAGTTGATTGAAGCCGTGTTTCCGGTCTGGATATTCGCTTCAACTCGATGTAGCCTCAGCTTCTTAAATGCATGATCGATGACGAGCCGTATTCCCTCTGTCATCAGCCCTTTGCCAGCAAAATCGACACCGGCATAGTAGCCAAGATAGGCATTCTGAAAGGGACCGTAGAAAATTTGGCTAAGATTGGCAACCCCAACAATTTGTTGAGTTGTCGCACAACAAATCAGTGAACCCTCAACATCTTCTCGTTGACAGCGGTTGATGTAAGCCATGCAGTCCGCTTCAGTCAACAGCGGTACAATCCACGGAGCACAGAAGTCTCGACTTCTACGGTGGAGAGACAGTAACGCTGAGCAATCTTCGGTAGTTGGTCGTCGAATAAAAATACGGAGTGGCACAACCTGACTTCCGTTTCATTACAATGTGCTTCTTCCCTCTGTTTATAACTCTAGGGAAAAATCTGCATAAATCTAATGGGATTAAAACACGAAGAGACTTGGGTGGAAGGGTGGAATACCTTGTATGAAAAGGTTGAGCAAGAACCAGAGCTACTCTTTCTTGCATTTGACTGGAGTGAAATGACAGAAGATGATGCATTAGGATTTATACAAAATCAAGCATATGAGGGCTACCAGGTTGAATTTGAAGAGGTTTGGTACAAAGGCAAAAAATCACTTCGTTTTTACCGTGGTAGAGAAATTTCTTAGATGACAGCGTGTTTAGAAACTATCTCCTAATCAGCAAAATGCACCTAACAGCCTCAGGGCCGTAGGTGCATTTTTCAGTGATAACCGAAGACCCCAGGTGGGTCAGTTATCGGGGATTAGTAGCGGTAGCTGCTGCCACTGCCAGGCTTGTGAACGATGAAACTCTGAACTTGGCACTGCTTAATGTTGTCAAAGCCAACAACCCGGATATAGCAATCAGGGTAAGCAGAGCGGCACTCTTGCACTTCACGAAGAACCTCATCAGCATTCCTAGCGCTGAAAAGAGGAAGCTTCCACATTGTCCAGTAAAACTGGGTAGGCTCAGAATCTTCGTTGAACTCGATCGCCGGGAAGAACCCGTTATCAATGATGTACTGTAGCTGACGAGCAATCTGCTGATCCGTCAACGGGGGCAGATAAGACAGATTCTCGAAACGGCGCTCTTTAGGTAAAGTCTTCATAGTATTCGGTAGATTACAACAGCAATAGGTCTAGGCTTAAGATGACTACTCGGCAGGTATATCGTCGGGTTCATCATCCTCAGTCGGTTGATTTGAATCGTTAGCTTCAGGCGCAGAACTAGAAACCTGAGTCATCCGCTCTAGGTGGCGACAGCGGGTCTCAATATTCGCCTGCTTAATGCCGGTACAAACCATCTCGGGCAAATACTCGGTCACTTCCTCCGCTAAATGTTCTCGAACTGTCATTATCCGAAAGGCGAGCTCTTGATGTTCCTCTAAGAGGTCTTTCAAGTAGGCTTCGCCATCTTTAATGCGCTCTGAAGTAGAAAAATTGTGCAGCCAAAACCCCAAGGGCTTATTGGTCTCACCGAGTTGATTGATAACGGTGCGAACTGCCTGGTAGGTGAGATAACTAATCATCACCTTGGTTGTCTCTTTGGCAATGCGATTGATTTCCATCTCGGCCTGTTCGAAAACGGCTAGGAACCCTTGGGTGCCTCTCTATACAAGATAGAAGAAACACCCGCAGGGACGATTCAGTCTTCAGGTCCGATTAGATGGTATCGACAGCGTCGTACTCAAACTTGATTTCCTTCCATAGTTCGCAAGCAGCAGCCAGATCAGGAGACCACTTACAAGCTTCACGGATGACATCAGCACCCTCGCGCATCATGTCACGGCCTTCGTTACGAGCCTGGATACAAGCTTCTAGGGCAACACGGTTAGCCGTTGCACCCGGAGCATTACCCCAAGGGTGACCCAAAGTACCACCACCAAACTGGAGGACAGAGTCATCGCCGAAGATTTCAACGAGAGCAGGCATGTGCCACACGTGAATACCACCGGAAGCCACAGCCATTACACCTGGCATAGAAGCCCAGTCTTGGGTGAAGTAGATACCACGAGAGCGGTCTTGCTCAATGTAGTTTTCACGCAATAGGTCAACAAAGCCCATGGTGATGCCTTTCTCACCTTCGAGCTTACCCACAACCGTACCGGTGTGAATGTGGTCACCACCAGACATTCTGAGGCACTTGGCGAGCACACGGAAGTGAATACCGTGGTTCTTCTGGCGGTCAATAACCGCGTGCATGGCACGGTGAATGTGAAGCAACAGGCCGTTATCACGACACCAGTGAGACAGAGTGGTGTTAGCAGTGAATCCCGCAGTCAGGAAGTCATGCATAACAATCGGCATTTCGAGTTCTTTCGCGAACTCAGCCCGCTGGAGCATTTGCTCACAGGTCGGAGCCGTGACGTTGAGGTAGTGACCCTTAACTTCGCCTGTCTCAGCCTGGGACTTCTTAATCGCATCAGCAACGAACAAGAAGCGATCGCGCCATCTCTGGAACGGAGCAGAGTTGATGTTCTCGTCATCTTTCGTGAAGTCAAGACCCCCACGAAGACATTCGTAAACCGCACGACCGTAGTTCTTAGCGGAGAGGCCTAGCTTGGGCTTAATGGTACAGCCAAGTAGCGGACGACCATACTTGTTAATTTTGTCACGCTCAACCTGAATTCCGTGAGGCGGACCCTGGAATGTCTTCAGGTAAGCAACTGGCATACGCAGGTCTTCTAGGCGAAGCGCTTTAAGTGCCTTAAAACCAAACACGTTACCGACGATGGAGGTCAGAACGTTAGTAACCGAACCCTCTTCAAACAGATCGAGAGGATAAGCAATGTAGCAAATGTACTGGTTATCTTCGTTAGGAACGGATTCGATGTCGTAGCAACGACCCTTGTAGCGGTCTAGGTCAGTGAGGAGGTCAGTCCAAACTGTCGTCCAAGTACCTGTTGAAGACTCAGCGGCAACCGCAGCACCGGCCTCTTCAGGAGGCACACCGGGCTGGGGTGTCATCCGGAACGCGGCCAAGATATCTGTATCCTTTGGCGTATAATCCGGCGTGTAATACGTCAGTCGGTAATCCTGTACACCGGCCTTGTAACCACCCGACGAAGAAGTTTGAGTTTGTGAATATACCATTGGGTCTCTTCCTGTGAAAGACTGAATCTTTGCGCAAGCAGCAACCAAGCTTGACTAGAAGACAAACTCAGGATCAGCATCAATTTGCTAAAAGCTGACTTACGCGATAATGCGATGACCTAACGCACGGCAGTATGACCTAACTGCTGCACCAGCGATTGGTTTATGTAATCTTAATACTGAATTTATCGCTCTACGTGCACTAAATCAATAAGCAAGACATTGAATATATTCGAACTTTTGATAAGTGTTGTTTATCTTTTCTAAGTCCTGTATTTCCTGAAATACTTTCACCACAGGCATCTCAAGCATTTCAAGGGTATTTAGGGGTCAGTCACGCTAAGTACATTTGCTTAACATTTTTCTTAAAAGAAATCCATAACAAACCTAAAGCCAGCCTTAAGGATTTATACCTATTCAGCAGATCAGTGAGTTCAGTAGCGGCGGGTTAATGATGGGGAGCCAGTCAAGAGGTAGCAGCTTACTGACAACACGAGAATATCAAAAGCATTCCTCTAGCTCTATAGCTGAGGCAGAAATGCTATTTTTCATGTCCGACAGTCTATTACTTAAGAAGATTGCAGGCGCTTAAAAATCTGACCGAGAATACCCGTTAGTACGGCCCCTCCCATCAAGACACCAATGGCAGGCGTAAAGACGGGTTCCCAGAGGCTCAGCCATAGCTGAAACCCAAGGGAAACACCAAAGCTTTCACCCAGTAAGGCGGCAACGAACCAAACAAAGCTAAACATCACGAAAAAGACGTTTAGCATCAGTAGAGTATTAAGACCATTGAGCAGCGTATCTTTCATGGACTAATTAAACACCCAGGATTGGACGCGCTGCAGACTCGGCCAGTCAGGCTTGCGCTTTAGACCATCGGCAAAGCTTTCTTCAAGCTCTGTTCTCAGCTCGGGAATCATGGCAAGCTGCTGCACGATCTCGACGTGAGCACGCACGCCTTTCTGATCGTTTTCGAGCATGGCAATGGAAAGATTGACGCGCGCCTGCGGATCTTCAGGATTGAGCTTGACAGCTTTCTGGGCAGCTTTGTAGGCTGATTTGGGCTTATCGGCAAGCAGATAGAGCCAGGAGAGACAGGTCCAGGCGGGACTGTTCTTTTTGGCGCGATCGCAAATCTCTTTAAATACAGGGATCAACGTTTCAGGTGATTCCCCAGCCTGATATCGCTCTAGAGCCTGATCGAATAGAGCTTCGGGTGTTGCGGTTTCACTCATAGTCAATTAATTAAGCAGAGAACGATGTCCCACACCCACAGGTTTGGGTGGCATTGGGGTTGGTGAACTGAAAGCCACCGCCAATTAGGTCTTCACTATAGTCAAGCACAAGACCGTAGATATAGAGCATGCTTTTAGGGTCAGATACGACCTTGAAACCTTCGTCGTAGTCAAACACCTGATCAGACTCTTGAATATTGTTGGGGTCTTCAAAGTCCATGGTGTAGGACATTCCAGAGCAGCCGCCGCCTCTAACACCCACTCGTAGGCACAGATCTTTACCCTGCTTCTCGCGCAGTTCTAGCACGTGCTTGAGCGCAGTATCAGTCATCAAAATGCCTTTTTCCTGAGTCTGTGTAGCTGTCGCTTGCGTCATGATTGTCGGACTCCTGATGGGATACGCGGCTTCAGTCACTATTGTATAGCAGACTTCTAGGTGTCTTCCACCTTGATGACCTTTGAAATGCCTTCAATAATTTGGTCAGCGACTTGTTCCGTGCTCCAGTCTGGCTTGATCACGGTGTGAACATCGGCTTGGGCGTAGAGATGGCGGCGCTGCTGCATAAGCTGTTCGAGGGTCTCGTAGGGCCGTTCTGTTTGCAACAGGGGACGAGAGGCATCCACTTGAATCCGCTTCCATAGGTGCTCTAAAGGGACATCAAGCCACACCACGAGTCCCTGCTGTAGATGGCTCCAGTTGCTCGGCTGTGTGACGATGCCGCCTCCGGTGGCAACGACTAGGCGGGTATAGGCTGATAGCTCACTCAAGACCTGCGTCTCTAGCTTACGGAATGCATCCTCTCCTTGCTCGGCAAAAATCTGATTGATAGAGGTGTCTGCAAGCTGGGTAATTAAGGTATCAGAATCGAAGAGCTGATAGCCTAATTTCTGCGCCAAAAGCTGACCGGTAGTCGATTTCCCTGCCCCCATCATGCCGATGAGGTAAACGTTGACGTTTTTAAGGTTAAGGGAGGTTGAGGTCACGGTGAAGAGAGTTCAGAATTAGAAGTTCGCAGTTAGTACGGGGTGTCTTACGGACAGATGAGTGGCTTTCACTAGAGGATTTTTTCTAGGCCGTAGATGAGGGTCTGAAGCTGAAGAACTTTTCGGATTGAGAGCAAAACACCGGGCATGTAGCACTTGCGATCGCTCGTATCGTGCCTCAACGTATAAACTTGCCCTTCGGCCCCGAAAATCACCTCTTGATGGGCGATCAGCCCTGGCAGCCGTATACTATGTATACGAATATTCTCCTCCGCGAGACTGCCTCTAGCGCCCTGGAGATGCTCCTTTTCTTCGACAGAAGGCGGATTATACGTCTTACCCATTTCCGCCAACAGTTCAGCCGTTTTGAGCGCCGTACCGCTGGGGGCATCGGCCTTTTGATTATGGTGCAGCTCAATAATCTCTACATGCTCAAAGTACTGAGAGGCCTGCACTGCCGCCTGCTGAAGCAGCACCATTCCAATGGAAAAGTTAGGAATTACTAAGCATCCAGTGCTGGCTTTGTCTGCAAATTCAGCAAGGTCTTGAAGCTGCTTGGGGCTGAGCCCAGTGGTACCGACGACGGGACGGATGCCGTATGCGATCGCAGCTCTTACATTTGTATACACCGAACTCGGATGGGTAAAATCCACCATCACCCCCGGCTCTTTTTCCTGGGAAGCTGCCGCTAGCAAAGGCTCCATTTCGTTGGTGATCGTAACCTGTAGCGCTTCGCCGCCGATTAGCTCCCCTGCATCCAAACCAAAAACTTCAGGATTGCGGTCAATCGCACCATATAGCGTCATATCATCCGCCGCCGCCACAGCTTCGATAACCTCACGTCCCATCTTGCCTGCAGCCCCATTCACAACTACTGGGATTGGCAATTTATTTACCGTCATCGTTACCTGTCTGCACGCAATTCACCTTCATATCTTACGTCTTCCTGAACCTAAGGCTTGCCTTTTGGGTGCTGAAATTCGAGGGTTCCAAACTCATGCTGCACGCGAATCGCTCTCCCAGAGCAGAGCTCTATTCTGCTCGCGCACACCAGAGTTCTGCTCTGCTTTTGACAGTTGACAGCAGTAACAGCATCTGTGAAGGAGCTAGAGTAAGCTAAAATTAGTCATCTTAGACCGTTTAGCTATATCGCTGTTACCGACTCAAGTTCAGCGGCTCAAATCTAAAAAGATGACTATACTAATTACGATTTTTAGGCACGGGAAGTCTATAGCACTCTGGAATTTTCTAGTATTTTCATGTTTTTGTGTTGCCTGGCAACGAGACACTCAATTCTGGACAGCAACATCTAAACTGTCTGTTCCCCAGATGGAGACGGCAGCAAAGACGAACGAAGAGCTTTTTGATGCTGATTCTCAAGGGGATCGCCCTATCTCTTCATTACTCGTCGTTAACCCTCTCAATGCTCAAGTTGAAATACTATCTAGCGACAACCTACTTCAGAAAGTATTAGAGCGAGATCCTGAGCTTGAGAAAATCTCTGATGTACACAAATACAGAAATTTTTTTGATGTTGATTTAATTGAGAATTCAAATGTATTTTCAATCAGCGCGAAAGGATTGACGCCAGAGGTTGTCTTGCAAAGAGCCCAGATTGTCACACAAACCTATCAAGAGCATCTGAGCGATCTTCGCAGCGCAGATGTTGCGAGCAGACAAGCCTTTTATCAAGCCGATCTTAAACAGGCCAGTCGAGATCTGTCGGATGCAGAACATGAGCTAGCACGCTATCGCAAAGCTGCGGGCTTAGTGGACACTCAAAGGCAAGCAGAAGCCATTATTTCCCTCATTTCTGATCTCAAAAAAATTCAAGAACTGGCACTACTTGAGGCCAACAGAGATGCGAGCCAGAGCCAGGTATTGTCAAGCCGCCTAAACCTCTTGACTCAAGCAACCATTCCAGTTTCAGAGTCAGATTCAGCAGAAGATACCGAATATCAACTGGTTCTTCAGGAGTTGACAGTCGTCACCACCGAGCTCAGAGAAAAGCGGACCGAGTTAACAGAAAGCCATCCCTATATCAAAGCTTTGCGGTCTAAGCGCGACAACTTAAGACAACAGCTAGAGCAGTATAAAGTTCAGGCTTTTGCTCAGAATACAGCCGCGCCTCTAACAGGTATAGGAGTAGAGGGACAAAAAGAAATTACCGAGCAAATTACGCTTTTAGAAAACAGCGCCAGCAGCAAACGAAAACAGGCTCAAAACATTGAATTACGCATTAGCTTGCTCGAAGCTAATCTGAGGTCTCTCCCTCGCCAGCAGTCACGTTTAGATACTTTAAAGCGCAGGTTAAACGTGAGTAAAAGAACCTTCAACGAATTAATTTCTCAGGTAGAAAGAAGCCGAGCCGATGCACTGCAAAGCTATCCCAATGTTCAACTCTTAAACACCCCAACGCTCAACCCAATTCCCACCTCTAACCGATTCTGGATTGCTGTTCATTCGCTTTTCGCAGCAGGTTTTGGCAGTCTCATTCTTTTGTTGATATTAGAGCGACGTAATCCTCTTCTAAGGCCCCAAGATTTAGCAGAGACCTCTTTCCCAGTGGCAACGCGAATTCCCAAACTTCAGCAGTCCAGCAGCGCCGCCGAGACACTGCTACCTCTCAGTGGCGGGGAAGCTGCTTTTTTGAAAATGGCCTATGGTCTTCTCATTCAAGAAATTCCTAACCGTTGCCTCATGGTCACCAGCGCCATCTCAGGAGAAGGCAAAACAACCATTGCCCTCCATTTAGCAAAGGCATTAGAGGCTTTAGGTCTTAAGGTACTGGTTGTGCATATAGATACTTCGGCAAGCGTAGAATCAGAGACGCCCCCCCCACCGCTGGAGTCCAGATTCAGTCATTCAGTTCAGCGTCGGGGTTCTTCAAGATGTCAGATCGATGAAACTAAGCCAGAGGGGATGCAGGTAGGGCACCTTGAATTTTCAGGTCGATCTGAATTTGAGGCAGAAGTCGAAAGGATTATGGACTCTCAGCGCTATGATTTCGTGATTCTCGATACGCCTCCTGTCCAGTCAGGGAGTACAGCAACCTTGATATCTATGGTGGTTGACAATGTACTGCTGGTTGTTCGCCCAGGGAAAAGCACCCGTTTCTCCGTTCAAGATACGCTGCAGCTTCTGACACCTGCTCATCTGAACTTGGTGGGCTTAGCCATTAATGACCCGGGTTATTTTGGTCTATCTAATCGTAAGGGCTGGGAAGAAAATTTTGCAATTTCCAATGCTAATGTTGCTCCGATTAAGGTCGCGGCCTAGAGTCTGTTCACCTCCACGTCCATCACGCGAAGTCGGCATCCTCTGGGAGAATGACAGCAAAGCGACGATCTCCGCACTGTTAAGGTTGGCTAACGCATGAATAACCGGCGCGTCCGTGTTTATCTGATTTTGCTCATCGTTTTGATTGTGAGCATTCCCTGTATCCGTTTGCTGGTGGGGATGCTGACTGAATCTTGGTGGTACGAGGCGGTGGGCTATGCCGATGTCTTTTGGACTCGACTGAGCTGGCAGGTTCTGATGGGTGTGGTGACCTTTGCACTGTACGCGCTGTTTATGTGGGGCAACTATTGGGTGGCCATGCGAGGGAGCCGCGACCGGGCGTTCCACTATCTCGACAACACGCAATACTCTGGATACACCAATCTGATTACGCGGTGTTTGGCAATAGGATTGATTGGCGTCATTGCCTGGGGCGCGGCAGTCGCTAGCGTGACTGAATGGGAAAAGATCCTCAAGTTTTTAAATCGCAGTTCATTTGGGATTCAAGATCCGATCTTTAGCCACGACATCGGGTTTTATTTGTTTAGCTTGCCCCTTTACGAAACGCTGCGGGCCTGGGTGATGCTGCTGCTGATCTGGAGTCTAGTTGTAGCTCTGTTTGTCTATACGCTTAAAGGTTCGATCAGTCTTGATTCAGGGTGGCGTCGTGCTCTGATCGGTGCGCCGAAACGGCACGTGAGTTTATTGGTGGTTGCGATCGCACTTTTCACAGCCCTCGGCTTCTGGCTAGAGCGCTACCAGCTCATGTATTCGCCCACAGGCGTCGTATTCGGGGCTGGCTATACCGATGTCCATGCTCGACTGCAGGCCTACAGCATTTTGACTGGCATTTCTCTTGTGCTGGCGATTCTCGTCTTAATTTCTATCCGCAAAAACCAAGTGGTTCTGCCTGCAATTGGAATTGGCGTCTTCATTGCCGCATTAATCATCTTCAACGGCATCTACCCCTGGGCACAGCAAACCTTGGTGGTCGAACCGAACGAACTGGAAAAAGAAACGCCCTACATCGCCAACAGTATTAAATTAACGCAGGCAGCCTATCAGCTCAGTGACGTGCAGCGACAGAACTACGCCGCCAAAGCCGAACTCAGCCCCCAAACGCTACAGCAGCATCAGCCCACCCTCAGCAATATTCGCCTGTGGGGTGCAAATTCCCTCCTCAGTACCTACCGGCAGCTCCAGGAAATTCGGCTGTATTATTCTTTCAAAGATGTGGATGTTGATCGCTACACCCTCAACGGCGAGAGCCAACAGGTAATGCTTTCCGCCCGAGAGCTAGATATTGATGAGCTGGCGGCTAAAGCGAAAACCTGGGTTAACCAGCGTCTTAAATATACCCACGGCTACGGCTTGGCAATGAGTCCCGTGAATCAGGCCACGACTGATGGCTTACCCGAGTTTTATGTTAAAAATATCCCCCCCGAATCTGCAGTTGATCTACCCATCAAGCAGCCTGCTATCTACTATGGCGAAGCGACGGACAACTATATTTTCACAGGCACAACCACCAAAGAATTCGACTACCCGGTGGGTAACGAAAACGCCACCACAAACTACAGCGGCAAGGGCGGCGTCCCAATGGCAAATGTCTGGCAGCGGACGGCCTACTCCCTGAAGTTCAGCAGCCTGCAGCTTTTGATTTCAAACTACTTTCAGGATGGATCGCGCATTCACTATCATCGACAGATTCGCGATCGCATCCAGCGGGTCGCCCCCTTCTTGAGATTTGATCACGATCCTTACCTAGTGGTCATCGACGGTCGTCTTCAGTGGCTCGTGGACGCCTACACCACCAGTAACCGCTATCCCTACGCAGAACCGGTTGTTTTCAGTCCCGGTGCCGGGGACGTGATTCGGAACCAAAGCGACTACGAACTGGTCCGCGATGAAGTCAACTACATTCGCAACTCCGTCAAAGTACAGATCGATGCTTACGACGGCACCATGCAGTTCTATGCAGTAGATCAAGCAGATCCGGTTCTCGAGACCTATCGCAAAATATTCCCCAACTTATTCAAGACCGAGATTCCAAAAGAGGTCCAAGACCATTTTCGATATCCGCTCGATCTGTTTAAGATTCAGGCCCAAATGTATCGCGCCTACCATATGGAAACCCCCGAGGTCTTCTACAACCGAGAAGATCTGTGGGCGTTTCCCAAGCAGTCCTTTGAAGGCTCAGAGCAGCAGATGACGATGGAACCGTACTACGTCACCATGCGGCTACCGGGGCAGAGCAAAACTGAATTCATGCTGATTCTGCCGTTTACCCCCACCAACAAAGACAACATGATCGCCTGGATGGCAGCTCGCTCAGACGATATAGAAGAACTATTGCTGTACGAGTTTCCCAAGCAAAAACTCGTCTACGGTCCCCGTCAGATTGAAGCCCGGATTGATCAGACCCCATCCATCTCTCAGCAGCTCACCCTCTGGAGCCAAGCTGGGTCTAAAGTCATTCGCGGCGATCTATTAGTGATTCCGATTGAGGAGTCGCTGCTCTATGTGGAGCCGATCTATTTGCGCGCTGAACAGGGACAGCTTCCGGAACTGAAGCGGGTGATCGTCTCCTACGATAATGCAATCGTTATGGAGGATACGCTGGATAAAGCACTAGCAACCTTGTTTGGCAAAGGGCAGGCTCAGAAATCAGCCGCGCAACAACAAGCCAAACAACCCCCACCAGAGCAGGCTCCAGCCGCGGAACCGAGCGCTCCATCTAAATCCTTAGCGAAGAATGCCCTAGAGACCTACCGAAAAGCCAAGAGTGCGCTCCAAAACGGCAACTGGGCAGAGTATGGTCGCCACCAGCAAGATCTAGAAAAGCAACTACAGCAGCTCAATCAAGGAAGCTAGCGCTGTTCTGTAAAACTGACGCCAGCGTAGAGATCGTTGAAGGGAATCTGAAAGGCAACTGAGCTGAACTTCAAAACAGAAGCTTGAGCTTCGTATTCGGTAAGCAGCCACTGTCCTGAGTCCGTTTTGCTGTGCTGAATGGCAGAGTATTGGCTTTGGTCCACTACGCAGTATTCCTGTAAATCTGGGACAGAGCGATAGGCTTGAAACTTTTCCCCTAGGTCATAGTTACGCGTGGACTTAGAAAGCACTTCCACAATCAGCATTGGATTCATAACGGTAGTGGTGCCGGGTTCAGCATAGATAGGGTCGCCCTTGATCACCATGACATCAGGGTATGCATACAAGCGATATCGAGGAATCCATAGTTTCACATCACCTATGTAGACTTTGTAGGCTCTGCCTCGTAATGCGAACTTGAGAGCTGCCGCCAAATTTAGGGTTATCTCGTTATGATCAGTCGTGCCGCCGGTCATCGGGACAATCTTGCCATCTCGATACTCGCTCTTATAGTCTGCTTGGGCTTCTAGCTCTAGATATTCTTCAGGCGTATAAGACCGTGGTTCTGCTTGAATTTGCATGAGCTTAAGGTCTCTAAGATGTCCACAGATGGAGAGAAGACATTCTCATCCTATGCGGTATGGCAGTGCACTGCATAAAATAGGCAAGCATATTCAGGAGAAACCCGCACCTCTCTATGCAGATCGTTGCCTACCTCTACCAAGACATCACCTGGGAGGCCCCTCTTAGTATCGAGGTGTGGGGCTGGGAAGTCGATCAGGTCTACCAAGACTTTGATCCTAGTCGCCCCCAACTTCAGAAGTTGAGAACCCAAACTCCACCCCCTGACTATCTTTTATTTCGACGATTGGAAGAACTAGGTGATTCTCTCTCTACAGTCATGGAGCAGCTCACGGCCCTAGAAGCAGGTGGCACTGAGGTTCTCGCCATTGAGCAAAACTACCAGTCTCCGATTGAAGGGGCGCGACCTGAATTTCCTGATGCTCTGCAGCTATTCGCCTTGTTAGAGGCCGTCCAGACGCAGCAGCGTAGTCGCAAAATTCGGCATGGTCATGCCCAAAATCGACTGAAGGGCAAGCCACCGCCCGGTCGAGCACCCTATGGCTACCGTCGGGGCAAAGAGCGCTACGTGATTGATCGCAGCGTGGCCCCCGTGGTTCGAGACTTCTTTAATCATTTTTTACTCTATGGTTCACTGCGCGGTGCGGTACGCCACATTGCGAAACGGCACGGCAAAAAGGTGTCTGTATCGACTGGGCAACGCTGGCTCACCAGCCCGGTCTATCGTGGAGATTTGCTCTATCAGGGGCAAGATACGATCCCTGACGCTCATCCGGCCTTACTACCTCGAGAAGAAGCAGCACAGGTGGATCGGCTACTGCGCCGTAATCGTCGTCTAGCACCTCGCTCCGCCAGTGCACCCAGATCGCTGTCCGGTATCGTGAGCTGCGCTAATTGCAAGTCGGCGATGACGGTTTCGCGGGTGACGGCTCGGCGGCAAACGAAGGAATATCTTTATTTACGGCCCATTGCCTGCCCTTTGAAGAAGAAGTGTGGTGCGATCGCATATCCCTCAGTCCTTGAACAAACCATCCGCCAGATTTGTACAAACTTGCCGAAAGCAGTGGAAGGCGTCGATATCCCGATCATGAACCAGCTCAAACAAAGCGTTGAAGCCCAAATCTCAGCGAAGCAAGAAGTACTGGGACAGCTACAGGAACTCATCGACACTGAGGTATTAGACCTAGCAACAGCCGAGTTGAGAGCCTATACCGTCAAAACCGAAATATCGGCCCTCACAGAGCGTCTAGCCCAGTTGCCCCCTGTCAATCTTAAAGAGATCGCCAAAACTGTCTCGATTGAGCAGTTCTGGCTTGATTTGTCAGAATCTGAACGTCGCTTTTACTTTCGAGAATTTATCCGTCAGATTGAGATTATCCGCGAGGGTAAAGACTGGTCCCTCACACTCCAATTTATTTTTTAGATTCAGGCTGCGGCCCAGCATCAGGAGCCTCGAAAGGCGACGCATCCTTATTGTTCAGGAGACTGGAGCTGACCGAACTCTTCAGCAATGATTTCCTGCACCACCTCCATCACCTTAGGTAGCAACAGTTTATTAGACTGCTGCAGCGCCTCTTCTGA
The DNA here is from genome assembly GCF_003231495.1 of Acaryochloris thomasi RCC1774. NCBI lineage: Bacteria > Bacillati > Cyanobacteriota > Cyanophyceae > Acaryochloridales > Acaryochloridaceae > Acaryochloris > Acaryochloris thomasi. Next base: position 336,815 of record NZ_PQWO01000002.1, on the reverse strand, counting down.
GAGCTGCGGCGTAATCTCAATGGTCTTTTGACCCAACGGCGTGCGATAAAAATCAATCAACCCCTGTAATTCGCCTTCAGTGTAGTACTTCGCATAAAGCGACGAATTGATTTGCGTTGTGATTTGGCCAATATCAATTCGCTGGAGCAATAGCTCTCGATAGCGTTTCGCCATGCGGGCAGAGAGAGCAGTGACCTGCTCCTGCAGCGCCTGATCTTTGAGATTGGTGGTCTTAGATAGCGTATCGCTCAAAAACTGAGGCAACGTCGTCTCAATTTGCATCAGCATTGAATCTAGCATCCGATTCGCGCTCTCTTCCTGCTTGGTCAATACCAACAATTCTTCTACCAGAGCTTGCCGCTCCGGCGAAACGGTGGGCGCATCCGTTGAGATAGATGCAGGAGATGACTGAGCACTCGCCGTGAGAGTACTAGGAACACCAAAAAGACAGGCCAGACAGATAATATTAACGGCGGATTTGAGCATGACTTCTAGTCTCTAACGCTTCAGAACTTCAGACATCAAGGGTAGCCTGAAGTTCTGATTAGGGCCACAAGTTGAAGCCGCCTAGAACAGGAAACGACACACCGCGAGAGAGGCCAGCAAACCTGTAGCGTCGGCACAGAGAGCGGCGGGTACCGCATGGCGAGAACGAGAAATACCAATACTGCCAAAGTAAACCGCCAGAACATAGAAAGTGGTTTCTGTAGATCCCTGCATGGTTGAAACTAAGTCGGCCAAAAAGCTATTGGGGTCGTTGGAGACAATATCAGACATGAGACCATAGGCACCGCCGCCAGAAAGTGGACGGATTAGAGCCATCGGTAGCGCTTCCGGCGGCAGCCCAATCAGGGAGGTAACGGGCAGCAGCGCGGTAGCCATTAGGTCTAAAGCACCACTGGCCCGGAACATCCCGATCGCAACCAAAATGGCAACCAAAAAGGGAATAATGCGGATGGCAATCTCGAAGCCTTCTTTTGCCCCTTCAGTCATAACTTCATAGACTTTGACGCCACGAAAGTAACTCACCAATAAAAATAGGCAGATCACCGTCGGTAATAGCCAATGGGAGGCAACGCTGACAAAGTCAGTCGTGAGAAAGTAGGGTACGCCGTTGACCGCCGTCGTCAAACTAGTTACCAACTTGTAGAGAATGGCGGCGCTTAAGACCAGCGCCAAGCCTCCAAAGACAACGTTACCAATAGTTCCAGGGGGTGAAAGGTCCGCCGGTTCATCTGTCGGTGAGTCGCTGGCGGCTAAATCATTCTCAATAGCAGAATCTAGGGGTTCATGTTCAACGGTTGGGACAGACTTTGCCTCTAATTTGGTGCCTCTAGCGGCCAGCAGTTTGGCCATGGTAATCGCCACCGCCGTAGAGCAAAGCGTTGCGACCAAGGTCGGAATAATAATGCTGCCGGGATTGTCAGCCCCCGCGCTCGAGCGCAACGCAATCACTTCGATGGGCAGCAGGGTCACCGAGGAAGTGTTGATGGCAAGAAACAAACACATAGCATTGGTGGCCGTCCCGGGGTTAGCGTTGAGCTTATTAAGTTCAGTCATCGCCTTCAGCCCCAAAGGCGTCGCGGCATTCCCGAGGCCGAGGCCGTTGGCTGCGATGTTCATCAGCATGGCGGACATCGCCGGGTGATCTGCAGGCACCTCCGGAAAGAGCCGCACCATTAGTGGACGAATCCAGCGCGCAATCAGAGCCATAAGACCTGCGGCTTCAATCACCTTGAGAATCCCGAGCCACAGAGCCATCGCGCCCACAAGGCCAATCGCTAGCTCGACAGCGGTTTCCGCAGATTCGAAAGTGGCTGCGGTGACGGCGGCCATTTGACCGGTATAGCCGGCAATGATTGTGGCAAAGACAATCATAAACAGCCAAATCACGTTGAGGGGCGATGACGCCTTTTTCATGGTGCTCTTTCTCCTAGGGCAATGATTTTGCTTTGGCGACAAAATCTAATGGCGTTTAGCATAGACTATCTTTGAACATTGGAGATCAAAGGTTACGATCCGCTACGATTGCGGCAAGGATTTGTCTGACAAGTTGAGGACAGATCTATGGCAGGGGAACAAGCAATCTGGAGTCGGTCAATGGCGAAATCTAATAATGATGTTTATGACGGTCCGCAATGGTACAAGCGCTTTTTTGCCTGGGCAATGGCAACAGCGGCGGCAGATTATGAAGGTGAGATCGCAACCCGTAAACACACCCTTTTTGCCAACCTGCAGGGAGAGGTCTTAGAAATCGGTCCTGGAGCAGGCGTCAACCTTCGCTATCTGCAGCCCAATACCCACTGGATCGGCCTCGAACCAAACCAATACATGCATTCTTACCTGCACCAAGAAGCAGAGCAGCTGGGCCTTAAAAATATTGATCTCCGCACAGAAACGGCAGGGAATTCAGGCATTACCGACGGCAGTATTGACACGGTGATTAGCACCTTAGTGCTTTGTTCTGTCCCAGACCTAGCGGCAACGCTTCAAGAGATTTTGCGCGTCCTGAAGCCCGGTGGTCGGTTCTTATTTATTGAGCATGTGGCCGCGCCAGCCGGCACTCTACTACGCCAAGCTCAAGTCGGTATTCGTCCGCTCTGGCAGATCATTGGCGACGGCTGCTGCCCTGATCGCAACATTGAGAAGGCATTAGCAGAGGCTGGATTCAGCAACATCAGTCACGAAGCTTTTGAGGGTCCGGTACCGATCGCAATCGTCAAACCCCACATCATCGGCACCGCAACCAAGTAAACTCTGATCTGCTTCGACCCCCAAGACGGAACTCAGGCTACAGCACAACATCTGAACAGTGATATCCCTTACGCTGCAGCAACTTGGGAGAAATATGATCAAAAAGACAAAGATAAGTTCCCCTTATCGCCTGTTTCTACTAACATTTCTTAACAAAAACAAGCGAGGCAACTAAAATGAGTGCCCATTTTCTACGCATATCGATCAATTCAAAATAGCTAAAGGTATATTTCTTCAAAGCCCTCGGACATCAATAAGAAATGTATCTTTTATTCAGTCTTGATCGTGACGATTCTCAGAATCTAATGCTATCTTAGAAGCAAGGGTTTAGAAAAACTCATGGGCTTAGCAAGTTTCTATCCGGTGTGAGGGCATCCTAAAACTAGTTGAGTTTCATTGCCTTGTAGAAGAAAAGAGATAGGCGACCTTGAGCCTCTTTCTTTAATTACTGAGTTTAATCAGTTCAGCTTGCTGGGTTTAATTATTTCAGCTTCCTGAAGTTGATCTTCACTTCAGAGTCACAAACAGCAGCCCTGAGGCTGTCAGGTTTTGAGACACCACTCTCAGTCAAGGCTGTTAGGCGAACCAATCGATTATTGAGGCAGCGATAGCGCAATGATTGGGTACGCTTGCGCATGAAGTTTGCTTGAGCCTTATATTCTGGGCCTTACTCCACTCACTCACTCCTCCATCATGATTGCCTTCAACGTTCCCCTGATGATCCCGGCGATTGCCACCGGGTACATTCTCTCGATCTATTGTCTCTTGATATTTCTGCAGCGCATGCAGCAGTTCCGACGCCCCTAGCGCTGTGCGATCCAGTAGACAAGCCTACTGCTCGTCTAGCCTTTAGCGCCGCTTCAGGTGCAGAGTGTGGCTTAGATGGCAGATGCGATCGCATCTGCCATCTCTCGGGTTCCGACGGGTTGAGTGCCCTCTGGTACTAAATCATCAGTCACGGCTTTCTGTTGGGCAATGACGGTTTCCACCGCCGCCTGAAGCTGCTGGGCAGCCGCATACTCACCCAGGTGCCGCAGCAGCATAACGCCGGACAAAATCAGCGCAGTGGGGTTTACCTTGTTCTGGCCCGCAAGCTGAGGCACAGGTCCATGAACGGCGTCGAAAATAGCATATTCATCACCCAAGGTGGCGCGCGGCGTCACGCTGGCACCCCCATTCATTCCTGTACACAGATCAGAGATCATCTGGCCATACAGGTGGGGCATGACCAGTACATCGTAGTTTTGAGGCGTCTGGATGAGTTGCGTACAGAGCGTGTCAGCCAGACAGTCTTCAAACTCAATCTTGAGATAGTCCTTCGCTATTTCGCGGGCGATCTCTAGGAACAGGCCATCGGTAAAGGGTTGAGTATCGCTTCTGTGAACCGCTGTCACTTTGTGTCGATCATGCGTCCGAGCTTGCTCAAAGGCGCATTCCATCAGGCGGCGGCAGCCCAACACCGACACTAAACGAATATCTAAGGCCGCATCTTCATAAATAGGGATACCCGACATCCTCGCTAGATAATCGCGCACATCAGCCGCTTCATTTGTCGTGCGATCAAACCCAAACCCAGCAGAGACATTCGCGCTTTCGTACACGAGCAGCAGATTGATGTCACTGAAGTTGCTCCCCACCATCGATTTTGCGGGTTGCAGATGGGCATAGAGCTGTAGCTGCTTGCGAATCTTAGCCATCGCAGGCTGAGACCTCTGATTTGCGGCCGCTGCGAAGGGGCCAGCGATCGCCACTTTTGTTTCTCGCATGGCTCCCAGAACTTGGGACGCAATCGAATCGGCCTCCGTCGCTTCACGTCCCGTATCGACAATGTTCCAATCAACAGCAACGCCTGTCGCATCGATCGCAATGCGGACAGCTTCTGTTACCTCTGGCCCAATGCCATCACCCCGAATTAACGTGACCGGATAGCCCATGCCTGATCTCCCCCTGACTTGGATGCAAGCTGCGAGATATCATCATACCGGAGACCACGTTTCAATTTTGGTCTGTGCCACTGTCCCCTGACTTCTCTGCCTATGGCCGCTGCTACCTGGAATCGTCACCACGTCCTCTCACTGGCTGACTTCACGGCCCAGGAACTCGATATTGTTTTGCAGACCGCCCACAGCTTTAGTGGGGTGCTAAAACGCCGCGCCAAGAAAGTCCCGACGCTGCAGGCCCGCTTAGTAACCAACCTATTTTTTGAACCTTCAACCCGGACCCGCAGCAGTTTTGAGCTGGCGGCGAAGCGACTCTCTGCCGATGTCCTCAATTTCTCGCCCGGAACCTCTTCCCTCAGTAAAGGGGAAACAATTCTGGACACGGCGAAAACGTTCCTGGCCATGGGGACCGATTTGATGGTGATTCGTCACCAAGAGGCCGGAGTACCGCAGATGATTGCCACCGCAATGGATCGGCTGGGGGGGAAAGTAGGCGTCCTCAATGCAGGTGACGGCTTCCATGAGCATCCGTCCCAGGGGCTGCTGGATTTGTTTACCCTATGCTGTACGCTGGACGCTCACAATCCCAACACCGAACTGCTGAAGGGCAAAAAAATTGCGATTGTGGGCGATATTCTCCATTCACGGGTTGCCCGCTCTAATCTTGCCAGCCTGGTCACCTGTGGTGCAGAGGTCCACATTGCCGGTCCGCCAACGCTGGCACCCGAAGCGTTCTCAGACTACGGTGCCACCGTTCACTGGGAGCTGGAGCCAGCCCTTCGAGAGGCTGATTTTGTAATGACGCTGCGCCTGCAGCATGAGCGGATGGCCCAGCATTTAATTCCCAGCATTCGAGAGTATTACCAACGCTATGGGATTACGCGCGATCGCATCCAACTCTGCCAGCCCAGCGTCAAAATTCTGCACCCCGGCCCCACTAATCGCGGGGTAGAAATTAGCTCAGACTTGATGGATGATCCGGCCCTCAGCTTAGTGAGTCAACAGGTCACCAGCGGCGTAGCGGTAAGGATGGCGCTGCTGTACCTGATGGGAAGTGGCGAAAATTAGGGCGGAAATCTGCCCTGCCGCTGGCGAAATTTGCAATACTGGAGCATAGCGTAGTCTCCCAGCCAACCGCTGGTGACTATGTATAAACGACTCACCCAAGAACATGATTTATGTACACCATTGAAGTAACCTTACGCGGCACTCCCCTCGCTTTGGCCGTCCAACGGAAAGAGACGGATGATGCTGAGGCGCTCTACCAAAAGATTTTGACGGCGGTTCAATCCTCAAGTTCTCAATTGCTGGAGCTGACGTGCGATCGCGACACTGACAAGAAGATCGGCGTCCTCAGCAGCGAGATTTCTGCAGTTCAGATCTCAGATAAATCGAGCGGAGGCGGCGGGGCTAATGTCCCTGGCTTTTTTGCAGCCATCAATTCATGACCAACGCTATCACCCTCGAAGATTTATGTTTTGGGTGGTCAGCAGATAAACCTGTTCTAGATCGCTGTTCTCTGACGATGCCCAAGGGTGAGTTTTGGATGCTCTTGGGCACCAACGGCAGCGGTAAATCTACGCTCCTAAAGCTGCTAGTCAGTTTGCTCGTCCCTCAGTCAGGTTTGCTAGAAGTGGCTAATCCTGTGGGCTTCGTGTTCCAGAACCCCGATCATCAGCTTGTGATGCCGACGGTGGGGGCCGATGTCGCCTTTGGGCTCGTGGAGGAAAAACTCTCTTTGCCCGAGGTGCGAAAGCGGGTTGAAGAAGCGCTCACCGCCGTCAATCTATGGCATCTGCGTAACCGTCCGATTTATGCCCTCAGCGGCGGGCAAAAGCAACGAATTGCCATTGCCGGTGCGATCGCACGTCACTGCGAACTTTTATTGTTAGATGAACCAACTGCTCTACTCGACCCTGATAGTCAAATAGAGCTAGTGCGGCAGGTGCAAAGCATTGTTAAACGCAGAGGCTTATCGGCCCTATGGGTCACGCATCGACTCGAGGAACTGGAGTACTGTGATGGCGCTGTTTTGCTGGAGCATGGCCGCGTGACAGAACAGGGCGATCCAAAGCAAGTGCGTGAGAAACTGCTGCAAAAGTGGGCTGCGGTATAAATAGGGCAGACTTGGCCACAAAGCAAGTTTTGAAAAAACAAGACTTTATCCGGTTGACGAACAAAGGATAAACGATGAATTTAGGATTAGGCTCTATTACTGGCAGAAGAACTGCGGCTTATATTTTTTTTACATTTTTACAGAAGCTATCTTATGTTTTCTATGGCGTATCTTTTTTCTGTGCAGGTGATCTCAAAATTCCAGGAAGTATTCGCGATCTACTGTTTATAGCTAGTATCTTACTTTTCTTTCTTATAACTTTCACTGAGATAAAGCTCGAAAACATACAGCTAGAGAGTATCAAGTTTGGGATTTTGAGACAAAGAAAGCTCACTAAGTATTCCAGCAGATGGACATACAAAAGTATCAGCAATGTATTGTTTCTGGGGTTTTCCACCATTGTTGGGGTGGCCGTTGCTCAATATATAGAGACCGGCTTCAATATTATCTATATGTCTGTCGCACTTTGTGCCTGCTTATTCCTTCTTATATCTGCGGCAACATATCTATATGCCTCCAAAAGATCACAGTAAATATCAGTGAGAAGTAGTGCAGTCTGCCGTTATACAGCTATCTTTTATTCAGAGGTAACGAGTTAGAGTTTATCAAGAAGAGTTAGTTCTCACACGAGGCATGCAAGTTGACTTAATGCAGGGAAGAAGATCTCAGAGAATACCAATTCTGTGCTTTCAAGAAAGTAATTTTCTGAATCATAGATTTAGTAGAAATTTTTCACATTTTCTTTGCCCGAGATTATGCTGTACATATCGCCACGTCCCGTTGTTCTAGCTTTGACGCTGCTCGTTGAGCTTCAGCAGAATTTCCCCGTGCACCTGACGAGTCAGGGGATAGAAGTACGCCAGCAGCCATCCCCCAATCAACACAACGCTGGGCACGGGACCAATCAGCCACCGAATCGCCCACAGCGCACTCTCAGGCTGAATCGGCGCAGCCTGATCCGCGCCTGCAGCAATAAAGCCAGACCCATCTAAAATTTTGCCGACCATGAAGATTGACAGTGCGATCGCAACTTTCTGCAACTGCACCACCAGCCCAAAGAAAATTCCTTCGCGGCGTTCCCCGGTTTTCAGCTCATCCAAGTCCACCACGTCAGGCAACAGCGACCAAGGCACTAAATAGGCAACCGATAGCCCCAGCCCTGCCAACACACCTCCGGCATACATCAGTCCCACCTGTCCCGGCTGCAGCAGGAACAAGCTCACCTGCGCCAACAGCGTCAGCGGCACCCCGCAACAGTAAACGGCGTGCTTACCAATACGCTGCCCTAAATAACTCCAGACAAACATCATCACCAGTGCTGTACCCTGCACCGTCAAGGCCATTTGGGTAAAGTGTTGTTCGGGTAGCCCCATCCAGTTGACAACGTAGTAGGGCAGCATAGCGGCGGTCACCTGAACGCCAAGCCAAGAGCAGAGATAAATACCGGCAACGAACAAAAAGGGACGGTTACTGAGGGCTACTTTAAACTGCTGTAAAATCGGCAAGATTGCAGCCGGTGGGGCCGATTGGCGTTGAGCTTGAATTAGCCTAAATCGCTGACGAGTGCCCCAGACACAACAGACAGTGGCAAGACAGGCAACGGTGCCTGCGATCGCACCTAAAATCAAATACTGCAGCTTCGGATCAGCAATGGCTCCAATAATAATGCGAGCAACAACGAGCGCCAAAATGCTGCTGGCAATGCTAAATATCGCCTTGAAGCTCACCAGCACCGTCCGTTCGTCGTAGGTTTGGGTCAGCTCAGACGCCAACGTTGTATACGGAATCGCAACGGCGGTTAACGCTGTATAAAAAAGAATCGTAACGGCGACATAATAGCCAAACAGCAAACCCTGACTGGCGAAAGGCGGCACCCACCATAGCAAGCAAAAGCAGACACCCAGCGGAATAGCTCCACAAAGCATCCAAGGATAGCGGCGGCCCCAGCGAGAAGAGGTGCGATCGCTCAGCCACCCCACCAGCGGATCGTTAATCGCGTCCCAGATTTTTGCCACCAGCAGCACACTGCCTGCCAATCCTGGATTCAGTCCCGCTCTATTGGTGAGAAAGAAAAGCAGAAAGAAAACCAGAATGCTGCCCGGAACCTCGTTGGACATTTCTCCCACCCCATAGGTGAGCTTAGTTTTGAGGTTCAGCGGTTGAGATAATGCCTGCTCTTGACGTTCTGAGTCTATGAGGTTGGGCATCATCTATCACTTTAAGGAGACGACATTGGGCAAATTGTGCGACCCAGCTTAGGATAGATCACCACCTGCACCAATCGCATTCTGCCGAATCGTTGCGTAGGGCCAGCTTATGTATTCTGGTGGATTCAAGAAATGCTTGTAGGCCAGCATCATTTGCTTCGCTGCTTGCTTAAAAGGCATACGGCCTGTCGCAGTTCCCAAACCTGGACAAGCAACAGAGTAAATCTTTCGTTCATGCTGTTGATTGTGATGCCAAACCGCCAATAGCGCAGCCCACATCGCTTGATAAACATTATCGGTCTGGGCAATTGACATCGGAATACGCATCGTTGGCGTATGTGCCAAAAAAGGATGCTGTGGATGTTCAGTGTTGACAATGAATGAAGTTCCTACCGGCTGTTCACCACGAAAATCCTTAAGGATATGCCTTTGCACCGTATCCATCAAATCCAGCCCGAAGTATCGAATGATGGCCAAATCCACACCCCCATCCATGAGTCCAAAGGAGTTGCCTGCACTAACCATGCAGTCATATCGATCTAGATCTTCAAAGTAGCCATTCACCACTGAGACAGAGTTCATGCCATCAAATCGATGCTGCAGTTCTTGGCAAAGCTCTGCAACAGGATCTACCAGAATTAATTGAAGTTCAATCGCTGTCATTGCAAAAATCATTCAACATTACAGCACGCCTCAAATCATGAGAGGGTAGTCGTCAACAGAACATGCAGTGACAATCACCATCAATATCTAAGAGAATAAAAGTTCTCAACGCTTTATGAGCTTGGCAGATCCGACAATTGACCAGTTACGCTCTTTTTATCGAGTTGTGCGTCAAGCCGTACTCTTATCCTCCTATATCGCCTTCACCGAATTGACGGAAGATGGCAATCTTTTTGTCTATATCGGGCGCTACGATGAAGCTGAGAGCAGCATCATCGTATCCATCACACCGAATGGCGAAGTCAACAGTCAAATCTAGACCTATGAACAATCAAATAGATTTATCAAATCTAACGGCCAAGCAATTGACTGACTTACTTTGGACATTAAAAGGCACGCCTCAAGCACAACCCCTTTACCGAGAGCTAGCGAGTCGTTCCACTCAATCTCCTATTAAGCCTGACGATCCTAACTGGGAAGCGAAGCTTACAGCCAGACTGACAGGTCAACCGCCCAAAGCCTCTGGTCATTCCTAAATCACCTCACCTAAGGCAATGACCGCCTGCGATTGCAAACCTGAGTCCTGAAAACTTGGGTTTGTGAGATTGGGCATCATCAATCACAATCAGGGTGGTAAACATAGTGAGCTGAGTTAGAAGCAGCAATGGGTAGAGGGAATCAAGCAGACATCAACCCTGAACCAGAAACCCAATCGGGAAGGTGGCAAGACAGATTCTGGCCCCTATGGCCCTTAGTGCCTATCTATCCCTACAGCAAGCGCCGCACACTCCGCAAGGAGATCATTAAAAACCAAATCTGGACCTTCGAGCAGCTTCAGGGCATTCTCTATGTGATCGTCCCGGTGCGGATGACGGTGATTAAGCTCAAGGAGGGCGGTTTGTTGGTTTATGCGCCCGTGGCCCCCACAAAAGAATGTCTGCGCCTCATGCAAGAGCTGGTGGATAAACACGGTTCGGTCAAGTACATCATCATGCCCACCGCATCCGGCATCGAACATAAAGCCTTTGCTGGCCCCTTTGCCCGCAAGTTCCCTACAGCTCAAATTTTCGTCGTACCCGGACAGTGGAGCTTCCCGGTCAAGCTGCCGTTGAGCTGGCTGGGCCTTCCCGGTCGGCGCACTCAAATTCTGCCGGTCGATGGTTCACAGACGCCCTTCGCAGACGAGTTTGATTACAAAATTCTCGGCCCTGTCGATCTTGGCCCCGGCCCCTTTGCCGAAGTCGCCTTTCTCCATAAACGCACGCAAACGTTATTAGTCACCGATGTCGTCGTATCTGTCTCTGACAAACCCCCAGAGATTCTAGAGCAGGAACCTTATCCGATGCTCTACCACGCGAAAGACGACGCCAGCGAAGTGGTGGAAGATACGCCCGCGACTCGACGTAAAGGCTGGCAGCGAATTGCCTTGTTTGCCTTCTTCTTCCGCCCTAGCGCGTTAGAAGTGACCGGCTGGGGGCAAAGCTTCCGAGATGCTTGGCAAGCGCCCGATCGATCATCTAAAGCCTATTTCGGCCTCTTCCCGGTGCGGTGGCGATCCGACTGGAAGGATTCCTTTGACGCATTGCGCGGCGGTGGACGGCTGTTTGTCGCACCTATTCTGCAGAAGCTCGTTCTCAATCGGGGACCAAAAATTGTCATAGACTGGGCCAATCAAGTTGCCGAGTGGAAGTTTCAGCAGATTATTCCCTGTCATTTGGATGCGCCCGTCAAGACAACGCCTCAGCAGTTTCGAGCAGCCTTTAGGTTCTTAGAGCAGCAGCCGATTCAGAAAAAGAGAGATCGTCAGCCCGACCTCCCGATCGAAGACTTTGGATTCTTGAACCGTTTTGATGAGGTATTGATTAAGGGCCGCATTACCCCACCGCCGAAAGAGAAGGTATGAGCGCCGATAAATATCGCCGCATTCAGCGGGATTTATTTTTAGGTATCGGTGCCTTCACTGCTGTCATCCTGCTGGGAACGCTGTGGTACTGGCTAGTAGAGGGCTGGCGCTGGTCAGATGCCCTTTACATGACGGTGATTACCCTCTCAACGGTAGGTTTTTTAGAGGTGAATCCTCTCGGCGATCGCGGTCGCTTATTTACCATCGTCTTGATTATCTTGGGCGTCGTCTGGCTCGGCTATGTGGTCAACCGCTTCACCGAAGCCGTGATCCAGGGCTATTTCCGCAATGGCTTCAAGATTCAGCAGCGCCAACAGCAGATGGGGAAGCTGAGCAATCACTATATTCTCTGTGGCTTTGGACGCACGGGGCGTCAGGTGGCACTCTCACTGAAGGCAGAGCAGAAGGATGTAATCGTGATTGATACAGATCCAGCCATCGTAGAAAGCGCCCAATCTCTAGGCTGCCCTGCTCTCTTGGGACGTGCTACGCGGGACGAAACGCTACAGCAAGCGGGGGTTGGGCAGGCATACTGCGTGATTTCCGCCCTGCCTTCTGATGCAGAAAATCTTTATACCGTGTTGTCTACGAAGACGCTTAATCCAGAGGTGCGAGTGGTGGTGCGGGCCAATTCTGAGGAAGCGACCGAGAAGCTCAATCAGGTGGGCGCAGATGCTGTGGTGTCGCCCTACATGGCAGTGGGGAAGCGGATGGCCTTTGCAGCCCTGCGGCCCCAGGTTCTTAACTTTATGGACGTAGCGATCGGGGGCAATAATCCTGCCGTTTACATTGAGGAGATATTGCTGACCGATGGCTTTGATGGGGGGCAGACCGTGGGAGAGATGGGGTTGCGATCGCAAACCGGTGCATCCATCCTCGCTATCTGTAGAACCGACGGCACCCTCATTACTGGGCCAACGGGACAAACATCCCTCCAACAGCAGGACCTCCTGATTTGTCTCGGCACAGACAAACAGCTCCAGGCCATCAACCGTCTTCTTTACAAAGCGCCGTAGCCCTTATTCAGCAGGGTTCAAAGATTCAGACCCCGTTGCACCCGTCGGGGGTGGGGCCGCGCTGGGTTGAGGGCTTGGCTGAGCATTATTGGGCTGAACCGTACTCCCCGGCGTCGGTGGAGCCGGAGAAAGCGCGTCAGGTGCTGGCTGTCCCGGTAGAGACGGGAGCTGCCCAGGATTGAGGGGGGTTACTGCCCCAGGATTAACCGGCGGCGCAGGGATTGTTGTTCCTCCCGGTGGCGCGGGAGATTGAGTCGTACCTGAAGTCGGCGTTGTCGTCCCTAAAGCCACTCGATTGCCACCAATTGACTGCAGCAAGTCTAAAACCTGGATCACCTGGTCATAGCTCACCAACTTATCGGCATTGAGAACAACAACACCCTGCGGTTGAGCCTTGATGTAGCTCTCCAGCGTTTGGGTTAGCTGCTCCTGTGAGACCGGCTGCTTATCAACGTAGAGCTGCCCCAGTACGTCTAGACGCACCGGAAGAGTGGCCCCCAGTTGAGCCGTGCTCGTTTCAGCCTGAGGTAAATCTAGATCAATTCCCTCAGGACGAGTGAGGCCCACCGCCGCCAGAATGAAAAAAGTCAAAATACAGAAGATCACATCGATCAGCGGCAAAATCTCAATGCGAACCTCTGGTTCTTCTGAATCTATATAGGTTCTCATAGGTTTATCGCTGACCTAAAAATAAGCAATACATCATTCATCAAACAAGCTGGGCATCGAAGTAGATGCAGGCGTCGATTCCTGCTTTCTCTCCTGTGACTGCATCCAAAACTGGCGGTAGTTCAGCTCTAACTCATTGCCAGTCCGCCGAAAAATGCGCGCTTGGTTCGTCACCAACCCTTGAAACAGCCGATAAAAAGCCAGGGAAACAATCGCAACAACCAGTCCAAACGCCGTACTAATCAAGGCTTCACTAATTCCCAAGGTCACAGTGCTGGTTGAAGAGGAACCAATATCACCCAGCCGAATAGAGCTAAGAGAACCAATCAAGCCAAGAACCGTGCCCAACAGGCCTAACAGCGGCGAAAGAGCGATCACGGCCTCCAGAAGCTTGTCTCCCCGCCGCATGGCATTGAGTTCTTCGTCGGCGGAAGCTTCCAGAGCTAAACGAAAAACTTCTGGTTCCTTGTTCGCCAGCCGCAGCGGCGTGTGTAAAAACCGACCAATGGGCCGATTACTCACCTGTCTTGCGAGGTGGGTTGCCTCATCCCAGTCGCGGCGTGAGGCTTCCAAAACTTGACCCGCTGTTTTCCGCTCATCCTTGAGAATGCTGCTCCAGAACCAGAGTCGCTCAAAAATTGTGCCGATGGCAAGAACCGATAAGACCATCAGAGGCCAAATCGCTAAACCACCTTTCTGGACAAGATCAACGATATTCACGAATGTTCCTTAGATCAATGGGCAGGGTACAAAAGACATTATTGAAAGTGGGTTGGTTGAGAGATAGTTTACCGTTCAATCTGCAGTCTAAAAAATCTGACCACCGATACGATATCTTTCAACAGCCAAAATGTCGCCTCATTATAGGCAATACTTGACGGGAATCCACACCAGACATTCAGACATTGTCCTGGCATGATTGAGAAAGCTAGGAGCTTTAACCATGAACTTTTCGATTAATTCAATTTACCAGTGGTACCGCGAAACGCTTCGTAATCCGAAGTACCGTTGGTGGATTATTCTCGGAACCTGCGTTTATCTCTTCAGTCCAATCGACATCGCCCCAGATCTGATTCCCATCGTGGGACAAATTGATGATTTAGCGGTCCTCACGCTACTGGTGGCAGAACTTTCTCAAATGTTAGCGGGTCGTCTCAAATCACGCCAAGACAGTCCTGGTCCTTCTACAGCTAGCGAATCACAGGCAACGGTAGACGTTGACGCTGTGCCCATGCAGGACTAGGAAAGTAGCGGTTTTGCAAGCTTCCCAATGGTTTGAATATTCGGTTCGAGTCCAGCCTCAGCATACTGACTATGCCGCAGTCGTCTGGCACGGCACCTACATTAGCTGGATGGAGGCAGCCCGCATTGATGCCCTCAGACGGGTCGGTATTGAGTTTACAGATCTCGTACAGCTTGGATGTGACCTACCCGTCATTGAACTCTCACTTCGCTACCACCAGCCTCTCAGGATGGGAGATATAGCCGTTGTCAAAAGCTGTCTTTCTCAGGTCAAAAGAGTGAAGCTGTACTGGGAGCAGCATATTTATACTGCACACCATCCAAAGCCCCTAGTTACAGCTCAAGTCACGCTTGTGCCTGTCCATCGCCCAGAGGGTCGCATCATCCGTCAGTTGCCAGCTCAGATGCAGCAGGCCGTTGCAGCCTTGTTAAGCCCGTCGAATAGCACAATGGCTGAGCCAAAAGACGAACGATCTAGCACCAATATTTAAAGAGTGATCTAGATCACTCTAACTTGTGTTTTTTATCACACCAAGACGATTGAGAACTGCCTACTCTGGTAGAAGGTCTGGGTACCTTTAAATTAGTAAAGGAATAGCAAGCTCAGTTCCGTTTTGCCCCTCTTGTTGAGTCTCAACAGAACCGCTAATTGCTGCCTCATAAATCAGGCATCAGGATAGCCGTTGAGGTCAACATATCTTCAGTTACAAAGCGATTGGATCGTGGGCGACTATCGGTGACGATGACACCTCTCCCATTCTCTGAGTCGATTAGCTAGTGTTCCTTTCGAGTCAAGATTCTTCTAGAAACGCGAGAATAAGAATAAGTGAACGCCTGTACGCATCAGTATAAAACGGTCAATATTGAGGCCCATAAGCAAACCATTTATGACCATTTGCTTCAGTGTGTGCGGACTGAGTCTGCCAATGCTGTACTGAAGCGCTTTCACACGCTATTCATTGCCGGACTGCACTACCCAGAACCAGAAGTCAAGGCAGCCCTCAACCAGATCGTGGTCTCGATTAAGGGGAAGGAAGATTTTGCCCTATTCTTCAACCGTTGTTGCTACATCTTAGTGAACTCGTGGCAAAATCAGCCGGACTGCCGCAGCATGATTCCAGAATTGGTGGCGGTGCTCGGTCGAATGAGTGCAGCCCCCGCCACCTTAGGCCGAAGTCGCTCTAAAACACGGTTGCGATCGCTAATGCAACAGTTCGCCCAAAGTTCCTATTACCAGCGCCTTCGCCGATTTTCTGAATTCATTACGCCCCAAACGAGCGCTTCCTCTAGCAGACCGTTAAGCACCATTCTGCGACGCTATCCCTACCTATATCAGCACTGTCTCATTTCAAAAGAAGATAGCCAGGAACATCAGTCTAGCGTTCGTCAGGTTCAGCAGCATGCTCAGGAGCAGTTTGAGCTAGATCTCTCACATTATCTAACCGGCATTTTCAAGCGTCCTGCTGCACCGGGCCAGATTATTCAACCGGCGGGGCGAACGCAGCTCATTTTGCCCGATTCTGGACCATTGATACGCTCTCAGAATCCAACGTTGCTTGGGGATAACGAGCTGTGCAAAACGCTGAAGCAGTATGTGGGTCGTGTTGACCACCAGGGGTCTTATCGGGATGGAGCGAAGCACTTTATCTTGCGCAATCAAGCCAGTCAGACCTATTTGGGGTTCAAGAAAAACCTGTATGACTATCTGGTGGCCTCTGTGGATACCAAGTTTGGTCGGTGCCGATTCAATCAGCAACTCCAAAAGCAGTTTGATGCACTGCTGCCAGAATGTAATGACCGGCCCATGAGCGATTTTCTCTTGGTTAGAACCTGCAATCGACTCCTTAACTTTTTGGTGGTCGAGAGTCGCCAGCGTCCCAACCACATTGTGTTTATGGACTTAATCAATAATGTCGGCTCCACAGCAACAGTGGGCCTGCTGCTCAAGGTTGTGCTGTTATGCAAAAAGATTAAGCCCTATCTAGAGAATCGATTTGCTCTGCTGTTTAACCACTATGAGGCGAAGCAGCAAGGGGCCGTCAAATGGCTGGTGGCTTGCCTAGAAAAGCTAAATCTTGCCTGGAGCGCAAATTTTGGCCGCTTTGACTTTTCGTTCGTGACGGCTTTATAAGCTGATTTTTATCTCAATTCAGGCGCTTCTCAGTTTTCCACGGGCCTCCCTTCAGGGACTACAGACATGATGGTCTCAATGGCTCAGCCCGGAGGGGAATCATGTCCACGCACCCACAGCATTCTGAAACGACAATAACGGCGACGGTCACAGCCTGGTCAGAGAATAGAGATTCTTCCACATGGCAGCAGGTTTTGCCTTGGGTCGGCTTGTTCATGGGCGGCCTGGGTCTGTATTGGGGCTGGCAATCTGATCTTGAAATCTTGACGCCAAATGGCTTGCAGCAAGCTGTTGCTCAATCGGGTGCTTGGGGGCCAGTACTATACGTCGGCGTTTTAGCAATTTCAGTGGTGGTCAGCCAAATTCCTGGGGTACCCCTGGCATTGGCTGCGGGAGCGATTTGGGGACCGCTACTGGCAGGAGTTTATAGCGTTTTAGGAGCCTTCCTGGGCGGCTTGGTCGCCTACGGATTAGGCCATAGCTTAGGCAGGACAGCGATTAAAAAACTAACGGGTAAGAGTATTTCTTTTTCTACTGAGCGCGGCGAACTCTACATTGGTGGCCTGATTTTCCTAACGCGCCTTTTACCCATCTTCTCCTTTGATCTCATCAGCTACGGAGCTGGAGTTTCTGGACTGTCTTTACCTATTTACGCCAGCGCAACTCTATTCGGCATGATTCCTTCAACGTTTCTATTGACCTATATGGGTGCAACACTGACCATTGGCCCAGAGTTAGGGGTTGGGTTAGCAGTTCTTTTCACAGTGGCTTTTGTAAGCATTCCCTGGCTAATGCATCGCCACAATTGGCTCAATGTGCGTGAGCTAGTTTGTGTTGAGTCATAGTGAGAGAGGTTGTTCTCTAGCGGACTCACTTGCAACCACAAATGAAAACAGTGCAGTTTGTATTTAGCGCTCAGGAAAAGTCTGCACTTTGAAAATCTCTCCCTCAGAAACAACAGTGCCGTAGGACCTCAAATTCTTGGGAGACGTCAATTCTTGTGACAACCTCCGACGTACATCTCTCGTGGGTAAATCAATAGTCTCGTTCCATAAACTAGGTCCATCCCCTGAGTCACCGTAAAGAGCATTACATTCCACTACAAACTGAAGAGCTGAGATAAACCCTTTGAATGTGATGTGGCTTGCTGGATATTGGCTTGACTCAGACTGACGACAGTACTCAATCTCGAGATCAATGGGGCTGTAGTTGGTATCAACCGCGAAAATAGAAATTCCTGTTTCACCATCACCCGAACAGTTCGCGTAGTACTCACTTACTAAGTAACGGCCATCTGCAGAAAAAGACTTGGGCGAAATCACGCTATGGCAGTCGCCGGGAGGGCGCTTGTATACGGTCCGAGTCGTATCTTCAACCTCAATCAAATCGCTAATCGGCGTATCAATTCCTCCGAAGCAAAGTTCCCGACTGTTACCCTGAAGTACCTTACTTCCGCTAGTACGACGAAGAACAGTATTGAAGTAAACAGAAAACTCAGATGATGGAGACCTTAATTCTTGAGAACGGTAGAAGACTTCCTTCGACTTCGAGCAATGTTCGCCGCTGGTGACTACTTCAATAGGGTCAATGTTTTCTGCAATAGCAGCACTACTTAAGGCCACAGGTAGAAAAGCAGAAGCCAAACAGAGCGAAAATATCGAGTTCATAAGCTGATTCCAACCGATCTTTCAGACATTGCTCTTCGTATTATTTCATTGAGTACGGAGTACAAGTGCCTTGAGTGTCTCAAGCGACTAGCGATCTAATGCTTCTGCCCTCCATATTGCAGTGGACCTATGCTTTGTCTGCCGCAAAAAATTTCTCTGGAAACGAGATTTCATTTTGCGTGGCAATTGTATTTACATACTTCTGCTCTTCTTCAGAGAACATTTCTGCCTGCTGTTGTTGCTGAGCGAGTAAATCCACTGTCGCATCTGCAATATCGCCTCGACGGTGGCGAAGGCGATCGCAAATCACCTCCATCGGTGCAGTGCAGTGCAAAATCTGGAGCGGGATTTTATATTGATTTGCAGATGCGATCGCATCTCCTCTAAACCCCTGCCGGTCATACTTAGCATCCAAGATCACCGACCATCCCTGCCGAGCCAAAAACATCCCTAGCTCCAGCAATCGACCGTAGGTTTTCTCAGTCATCTCAGGCGTGTAGATCTCATCTGTCCCCTTTTGCTCTAGCGGAAGACCTGCTAAATGCTTCCGAACGGCATCGGACCGAATCTGAATCGCGTTAATCTGAGCCGCAAGCTGACGAGCCACAGTACTCTTGCCAGAGCCTGATAGCCCAGACATCAAGAACAATCTTCCCTGGGAGCGCTGCGTATATTGCCAAGCCAAGCGGTAGTAAGCCCGAGCCTCGTCTTCAAGACTCTGCTTTTGCTCCGCAGAGATGGCTAAATCATTCAATCCTAAAGAGTTCACATTGCCGCGAATATAGGCCCGCATTGCCAAATAGGGGGGAAGCATCACAACGCCCCAATAATCCCCAGTGCGCTCTAGGTAGGTATTCAAAAAAGCATTAGCGAGATCAGGCCGTTTGCGGAACTCCAGATCCATGACCAAAAAGGCCACGTCATAAATGCAGTCAATATGACGGAACTCTGTATTGAACTCAATGCAGTCGAACACCTGAATTCTGTCCTGAAACAGACACAGATTATTCAGATGCAAGTCCCCATGACAGTCTCTAATCTTGCCCTCGGCTTGCCTTTGAACATACCAATCCTCGTGTTCATGGACAAACCGCTTAATAAAATCATAGGTCTGCTCAAATTGCCTTTCGGTCTGGGTTCGTCCGACAAACGGCAGACTGAGCTGAAAGTTATTTTCGTCTATCTCGCAGACAGACGCGACGCTCCCATTAGCGCAAATCTCGGCATTGGTTGCTGCCATCTGATGAAAGTGTGCAATCTGCTTACCCAAAGCCTGCATCGTTGCCGCCGTGAGCTGGCCCCGCTCAAACAGCTCTAGACCACTCTGCTGAAACTGCCGCATCTGGACAGCGTATTCCACCGCAGAGCCTGAGGCGTTGAGATGGAACTCAGCAGTACTGGGATCCTGAGTGATCGGAAGAACCGAGAGGTAAAGATCGGGGGCAAGGCGGCGGTTGAGGCGTAGCTCTTCTTGGCAAAAGTGCGATCGCAACGCCAGCGTCGAGAAATCCAAAAACCCAAACTTAATGGACTTCTTGACCTTGTAGACATGGTCTCCCGTCAAAAATACATAGGAGATATGAGTCTGCAGCAGCTTAATCGGCTCAGCCACCGGATGGGGATAAAACTCCGGCTGCAGCATTTGCTGAACAAGTGAGGGGAGGGAAATCTCCATGATCCTGCGCCTCCGTCTCTACATTGACATCTCTAAACTAGCGCAATCCATTGCGAAGCTTTCAGGCTTCCAAAGCGTTCCATCCATTCAGCCCTAATCGCCACATAGTCAGCACTCAGGCATCAGCAACGACAGACTCACAGATCGCAACGGGAGCCAGCCACGGGAATGGATCCACATAAAAAGATCTTTAAAATCATTGCTTTTCTTCGTTAAGTAATGTTACCCGACCGTGATATGATCGGCCTTGGCTTGCAGTTACGCATCCGAACTCATTTCTCAGCCAGTGGACCCTTTAGATTTGCCAGATCAATCAACGCTATCTTCTACGGAAGATGAGTCTGAAACAGTGACGGTGTCTGAAGCCAGTAACTCAATGAATGAGTTCTATCAGCTCAAACAAGAGCTGTTGGTGACCACGCTAATCTTAACGGGACTTTTTATTGGACCGGTTTGGTGGGCTTACTCTCTCGACATCGCATTCAACTTTTTGGTGGGTGCTTTAACAGGAGTGACCTACATGGGATTGCTGGCCCGGAATGTCGAGCGGCTTGGTACAGAGCAAGGGTCGGTGGGCAAAAGCCAACTGGCGGTTTTCGTTGGGGTCATTATTGTGGCCAGTCAATGGGATAATTTGCAGGTGTTGCCCGTCTTTCTAGGTTTTTTAACTTACAAAGCCGCCATCATCGTGTACACGCTGCGGACTGTATTTAGGCCAAGCGATCGCGCCTGATCATTTCAGATTGAGCCGATCCTACAAAATTTTTTTGAAGTTCCAACGAGGTTGTGCACATCATGCACTACGGCAGCCTTCTGCTCGATTCCATCGGTTTCTTTGATTCACTACCTTTAGCCAAGCTAGAGGTCGGGCATCATTTTTACTGGCACATTGGTGATAAAACCGTTCATGGTCAGGTATTTATCAATACTTGGATTGTGATTGGTCTGTTGCTGATTGCCTCCATTGCCGCGACTCGGAATATCCAGAGAATTCCCAGTGGCATCCAAAATCTCATGGAATACGCACTGGAATATGTGCGGGATTTAACCAAAGCGCAGATTGGCGAGAAAGAGTATCGCCCCTGGGTGCCCTTCGTCGGGACACTCTTTCTGTTTATCTTTGTGGCAAATTGGTCCGGTGCCTTGGTGCCCTGGAAGCTCATTGAGATTCCAGAAGGTGAGCTAGCAGCTCCCACCAACGACATCAATACGACCGTTGCCCTGGCGCTGCTGGTCTCCCTCGCCTATTTCTTCGCTGGGTTCAGGAAGAAAGGGTTAGGCTACTTTGCCAAGTACATTGAGCCGACCCCAATCCTGCTGCCCATTGCGATTCTTGAAGATTTCACCAAGCCGCTCTCCCTAAGCTTCCGTCTGTTTGGAAATATCCTTGCAGATGAGCTTGTGGTCGCTGTTTTGGTGTTACTGGTTCCCCTGTTCGTCCCTTTGCCGGTGATGATGTTGGGTCTGTTTACGAGTGCAATTCAGGCGCTTGTGTTTGCGACCTTGGCCGCAGCCTACATCCATGAGGCATTAGAAGGCCACGGGGAAGAAGAGGCCCACTAGTGCCTCCCTGCCTGATTTGGCAGGCTAAATTTCAGCGCTCGCTGCTGTTAACCGTCCACTGTTCTGTATTTCAAAGTAAGGAAAGACATTATGGATCCTTTAGTTCAGGCTGCATCCGTCGTAGCTGCTGCTCTAGCCATTGGCCTCGCTGCGATTGGCCCTGGTATTGGTCAAGGTAATGCTTCTGGATCAGCTGTTGAGGGGATTGCCCGTCAGCCTGAGGCAGAAGGCAAGATTCGTGGAACACTGCTTCTAACGCTGGCGTTCATGGAATCCCTGACAATCTACGGCTTGGTAATCGCCCTAGTGCTCTTGTTTGCCAACCCTTTTTCCTAGGCATAGCAACTGTCGGGGAGGCTCAGCGCTTCCCCGACAGTATTTTCGTAACCGGCAGGCTTATTTAACTCCTGCTGGATTCTGACCCAGCGTTCACCCACCGAGACCATGTTTGATTTTGATCTCACGTTGCCATTAATGATGGCGCAGTTTCTTGCCCTCGTGTACGTGATGAACCTCGTCTTCTATAAGCCGTTGACGAAGGTAATCACGGATCGAGAAGACTACGTTCGCTCGAATACCAGTGGGGCACAGGAGCAGCTCGATCAGGCGAATAAGCTTGCCGAGCAATATGAACAAGAACTCGCCGATACCCGTCGTCAGTCGCAATCAACAATCGCGTCTGCCCAGGAAGAAGCTCAGAAGATAGCGCAGCAGGAAATTGCTGAAGTCCAAAAGCAAATTCAGGCTGAACTGCAGCAGGCTCAGCAAGAGCTAGAGCAGCAGAAGCAGAGCGCATTCCAGACCCTAGAGGGTCAGGTCGATACGCTCAGCAATCAGATTCTCGATAAGCTTCTCGTTTAGGAACACGGCATGTAAAGCCACAACCCGCATCGCAGTTAAGGATAAATCATGGGGATGTTGAATGGGCTGGCCGGAGCGGCTGGCATAAGGCTAGCTGAAGCTGAAGGCTTTGGCCTTAATCTAGATATTTTGGAAACCAATGTTATTAACCTGGCGATTGTGGTCGCTTTGGTGGTCTACTTTGGTCGCGGCTTTTTGGGCGGCATTTTAGAGAAGAGGAAAGATGCGATCGCATCTGAAATCAAAGAAGCTGAAGAGCGACAGAAGAAAGCGTCTGCACAGCTCGCTCAAGAGAAAGAGAAGCTGGCCCAAGCCCAAGAAGAGGCCAAGCGAATTTTGGCCAACGCCGCAGAGAGCGCTAAGACAACCAAAGAGCAGATTTTAGCCCAGGGCAAGCAAGAGATTGAGCGGATGAAGGCTTCAGCCTCTCAAGACACCACCAGCAGCGAAGAGCGAGCGATGGCCGAGCTACGGCAGCGGGTGGCTGAGCTAGCTCTGAAGAAGGTAGAAGGCGAATTAGAGTCCCGATTGGGTAACGACTCTGACGCCCAGAGCAAGTTAATCGACCGCAGTATTTCCTTATTGGGAGGTAGCTAATGACCCAGAATGCCGTGAGTGCAGCCATTGTAGAGCCTTACGCCGAAGCTCTCATGTCCGTCGCTCAGTCGAACAACATCACCAATGAAGTGGGCGAAGACGTCAGAGGCATCCTTGAGATGCTGCAGTCTTCGGACGATTTGAAGGAATTTTTGACGAATCCTTTGACCAAAGCAGAGGCGAAGAAGGGCGTTTTAGAGCAGCTTTTACAATCTAAAATCCAGCCCTACCTGTTTAATTTTCTAATGCTGCTGGTCGATCGCCGCCGGACTTTTCTGTTAGAAGCCATCTGCAGGCACTACCAGTCTCTGTTGCGTAAACTCAACAATACGATCTTAGCGGAAGTCATTTCAGCCATTGAACTGAATGAGTCCCAGCGGCAGCAGATTATCGCGAAGGTTCAGCAGATGACCGAAGCCAATCAAGTTGAGCTAGCCGCCAGCATTGATAAAGATTTGATTGGAGGCGTCATTATTAAGATTGGTTCCGAAGTGCTAGATGCTAGCATTCGTGGCCAGCTTCGTCGTATGACAACATCCCTTATGAGTGCCTAGCCGCTCGCCCCTGTCCTATAATCGCAAACCCTAATTCAGAGCAAGTCCCATGGTAAGCATCAGACCTGACGAAATTAGCAATATCATTCGCCAGCAGATCGAACAATACGATCAGAAAGTAAAAGTTGATAACGTTGGTACCGTTCTCCAAGTGGGTGACGGTATTGCCCGCGTCTACGGTCTCGAAAAGGCCATGGCCGGTGAGCTACTAGAATTTGAAGACGGCACTGTCGGTATTGCCCTCAACCTAGAAGAGGACAACGTGGGTGCGGTGCTGATGGGAGACGGACGGGGTCTGCAAGAAGGCAGTTCCGTTAAGTCCACCGGCAAAATTGCTCAGATTCCTGTGGGTGATGCTTCCATTGGTCGAGTGCTGGATGCCCTAGCGCGTCCCCTTGATGGCAAAGGCGATTTGAACACCACAGAGTCCCGCCTGATTGAATCAATGGCCCCTGGCATCATTGAGCGGAAATCTGTATATGAGCCCATGCAGACAGGCATTACAGCCATTGACTCCATGGTTCCTATTGGTCGTGGTCAGCGAGAACTGATTATTGGTGACCGCCAAACCGGCAAGACCGCCGTGGCCATCGACACGATCCTCAACCAGAAAGGCGGCGACGTCATTTGCGTCTACGTGGCTGTGGGACAAAAGGCATCCACCGTCGCGCAGGTCGTAGACGTGTTCCGCGAAAACGGAGCGCTTGACTATACGGTCGTGGTCGCAGCCAACGCCAATGACCCCGCAACGCTGCAATATCTAGCGCCCTATACGGGTGCCGCTATTGCTGAGTACTTTATGTACAAGGGCAAGCACACCCTAGTGGTCTACGATGACCTATCTAAGCAAGCACAGGCTTACCGTCAGATGTCGCTGCTCCTCCGCCGTCCGCCAGGTCGTGAAGCCTATCCTGGAGACGTTTTCTATCTCCACTCTCGCCTGCTAGAGCGAGCCGCCAAGCTCAGCCCCGAGTTGGGTGAGGGCAGCATGACCGCACTTCCCATCGTGGAAACACAGGCCGGTGACGTATCAGCTTACATTCCCACCAACGTTATTTCGATTACGGACGGGCAGATCTTCCTGTCCTCTGACCTGTTCAACTCTGGCCTTCGACCGGCGATCAACGCGGGTGTCTCCGTTTCTCGCGTGGGATCTGCAGCCCAGATTAAGGCGATGAAGCAGGTCGCCGGTAAGCTGAAGCTAGACCTAGCACAGTTCGCTGAGCTAGAGGCCTTCTCGCAGTTTGCTTCTGACTTGGATAAAGCCACTCAGAATCAACTGGCTCGAGGACAGAGACTGCGGGAATTGCTGAAGCAATCGCAGTATTCTCCAATCCCCGTTGAGGAGCAAGTAGCGCTTATCTATGCGGGCACCAACGGCTACCTCGACGATGTCGATGTGGATAAAGTAACAGCGTTCATTTCGGGAATGCGTGACTATCTCAAAAATAGTCAGCCTAAATTTGGTGAACTGGTGCGCTCTGAGAAGAAAATGGGCGATGAAGCCGAAGGGATTTTGAAGTCGGCAATTGCTGACTTCAAGAAAACCTTCGCGGCTTCGGCCTAGGGGGATATAGATGGCAAATCTAAAAGCGATTCGCGATCGCATCTCCACGGTCAAAAATACCAAGAAGATTACTGAAGCGATGCGGCTAGTGGCTGCAGCTAAAGTACGTCGCGCCCAAGAGCAGGTTCTTTCGACCCGCCCCTTTGCCGACCGCCTAGCTCAGGTTCTCTATGGCCTCCAGGCTCGTCTTCGCTTTGAAGAAGCAGACTTACCGCTGCTGAGACAGCGTGAAGTTAAGAAGGTAGCGCTGCTGGTCGTCACCGGAGATCGTGGCCTCTGTGGTGCCTATAACTCCAACGTCATCCGGCGCGCTGAAGAGCGCTCTAAGGAGCTGCAAGCCACGGGCATTGATTACACCTTCGTGCTAGTGGGCCGCAAGGCAATTCAATATTTCCAGCGGCGAGAGCAACCCATTGACGCAACCTATAGCAACCTAGAGCAAATTCCTACAGCAGAAGAGGCTTCAAACATCGGTGATGAACTGCTGTCTCTTTTTCTGTCAGACACAGTGGACCGCGTTGAGTTAATTTACACTCGATTTCTATCCCTTGTCAGCTCACGGCCTGTTATTCAGACGTTATTACCCCTCGACCCTCAGGGTCTAGAGGTTTCTGATGATGAGATCTTCCGGCTCACTACTCGGGGCGGCCAGTTTGAAGTCGAGCGCGAGCAGGTCACCCGCACGCCGCAGGCCATGGCTTCTGATATGATTTTTGAGCAGAATCCAGTTCAAATCTTAGATGCCCTGCTGCCTCTATATCTCAACAACCAACTGCTCCGTTCACTGCAGGAATCTGCCGCTAGCGAATTAGCAGCTCGGATGACGGCAATGAACAACGCTAGCGAAAACGCCAGCGAATTAATTGGAACGTTGACATTGACCTATAACAAGGCTCGTCAGGCAGCGATTACCCAAGAGTTGCTTGAAGTTGTAGGCGGTGCAGAAGCACTGAATTAAGAGAGAAGCCGCCCTCAGCGTCTACCTTACGTTCGAAATCAAAAAAGAATAGCTCCAGGCGATGCATCATCCTTGAATGTTCACACTCAAGGATGATGCATCGCCTGGAGCTATTCTGTATCTACAGAGCTGTCTCTATTGATTTGATACAGCCAAGCCGGGATTCAAGCTATTTTTGCTAAAAGTTGGGTAGAAGCACTGATAAATCAAGCAACGAATCGGGGCAAATTTTATTTAACCCCCTTTATAACGTCCTAGACATGTGTTGCTATGATTTCCAACCCCTCTTTGCATTCTCAACCTCGCCATCAGGTGAGCCCCATGCTCGCATCCAATGCCGATGTTTCAATTTTCAACTGGATTGAGCAGACAGGCCGATTTATTCAAGGCGAAGACGACAACTTCGCTTGGTCTCAAGATGAAGATGACTTACTTGAGCCACTCATGCTTGCCGGAGAAGAAGAAGAGTAAAAGTAACAACAGCTAAAGCACACCTTTGGAGCTAGGAATCGCCTGTGATCGTCGCGGATCAATTGCGATCGCCATCCGCAGGGCACGAGCAAAAGCTTTAAAGGTGGCTTCAATAATATGGTGGGAGTTAATGCCGTCAAGCTGACGAATATGGAGTGTCATCTGACTATGATTCACCACCGCCACAAAAAACTCACGCACAAGCTGAGTGTCATAGGTGCCAACCCGCTGCGTGGGAATTTCTAGGCCATAGCTCAAATGAGGACGCCCCGAAAAATCAAGGGTGACCTGAACAAGCGCTTCATCCAAAGGAGCCAAGAAATGGCCGAAGCGATGAATGCCTTTGCGATCGCCTAGTGCTTCTCCCAGCGACTGTCCTAGCGTAATTCCGACGTCTTCATTGGTATGGTGATCATCAATCTCATGATCTCCAGTTGCCCGAATGTTCAGATCGATCAAGCTGTGAGAGCTGATCTGGTCAAGCATATGATCTAAGAACGGAACACCTGTCTGGTTATTCGCTTGACCCTGACCATCCAAGTTCAGAGTGACGGCGATATCCGTTTCTTTCGTCGTTCTCTTAACCGTTGCGGTACGGTTGGCAGACAACGAATCCTGAAGGCTAGAACGGTCTACAGCCGGACGATCTTGAGTTTGCATTGAACAATATCTCTACTGGAGGGCGCTACTTATATTCTAGAGCCTTGGATCCACCCTCTTCTAGCTGGATCAACAATTTTCGCAGTTGGGACCAAATTAGAACAGCGGTTACAAGGGTCATAGGCAGGGCAATCAAGAAGCTCAGCCCAATGGTGAACCCAAACAGCATTAATCCACTCCCGAGAAAGATTAAGATACCCATGCTGATTCCAACATAAGGCAGCACCAACGACAAACTCTGCATCTCGCTCAAAATACTGCCGGAACGGTCCTGCGACCACTTTGTCACCTGCTCCTTGAGTACCATCTCAAAGGCCTTGCCACAGAGAAGAGAAACAACAAAGCCTGCCACCGTCAAGATGTAGGGAGGAACATAGTACATAGATTCAGTCGCGTCCTTAAATAACGAGGATTTTACTAAATTGAAGCTTGATGACTAAGATTCAGAAGCTGGCGGTTAAGCTACGTTTTGCAATTCTTTTTGAGCTGTTGTTATGGCAACGACGGGTGGCCAGTTAGCCACAGCTTCTTCTGAGAAGCTCGCCAAGGCACCGAAGGCTGCACCTAGCAGGCGCTGAGGCTGAAAGTCCTCTTTAACAAGATCCCACAAACGACTCACTTCTTCTGTATGGAGGCGTTCATCTTCTGTGAGGGCCAAGACAATTTGCTTCAAGAAGAAGCCGCCATCGCCAGAAAAGAGATACTGAAGCCCAAACTGAGCCGTGGGAATCAGATCAAAAGAGTCATCTGTCCGCGCAATTTCAATCAGGTTTTCAAGCCGCTGCCACTGGAACTTACCATCTTTGAACAGCACTTCCAGTAATCGTCGCTGAAATTCGGGTGTTTCTCCAGCCAATAATCGGCGCGCAACGTAGGGATAAGCCACTTCAACAATTTTAAAGTCGGGATTGAGACACAGTGCAACGCCCTCTTGAGTCACCAAAGAACGAATGATCAGAGCAAATTTGGCGGGCAAGCGAAACGGATACTCGTACATCAGTCCTGAGAACTGGTCGGTGATCGTCTGAAAGTTGAAGTCCTTGACGCTGACGTCAATAATCTCAGAAAAGACTGACTCTAGAGCCGGAACGATTGGTCGGATATCAGTTTCAGGGGTTAAGAACCCTAATTTAACAAAATCCTGAGCCAGAAGCCGATAATCCTGATTAATCAGATGGACCACGGAATCGACTAGCGTTTCTTTCGCAACTTGGTCCAGCTGATCCATCATGCCAAAATCGATGTAGGCCATCCGCCCATCTGGCATGGCAAATAAATTGCCGGGGTGCGGATCAGCATGGAAGAATCCGAACTCCAGAAGCTGCCGTAGGCTAGAAACAACACCGGTTCGAACAAGGGCATCTGGATCACGCTTACCATTGACCATGCACTGAGAGGCCGTTAGTTTTGTGCCTTCGATCCACTCTAAGGTCAGCACCCTCTGGCTAGTGTACTCCCAATAGATTTTGGGCACTTTGACATCAGGGTATGCGGCAAAGTTATCGGCAAAGCGCTCGGCGTTGCGGCCTTCGTTGAGATAATCGATTTCCTCAAATAGCTTGGTGCCAAATTCATCAACGATCACGGAGAGGTTGTGGCCCAGGTTAAGAGGCAAAAAGGGGCCAAACCAAACAACAGCTTTTCGGATTACGGCCAAGTCAAGAGAAATCTTGGGAACTAACTTTGGGCGCTGAACTTTAATTGCGATCGCATCTCCATCCCACAACTCACCGCGATAGACCTGTCCAAGACTAGCCGCCGCCACCGGCTGGGGTGACATCGAGCGATAAAGTTCTGAGACTGGTCGTCCTAGCTCCCGCTCAATCAGCGCCAGCGCTTTTTTGTTAGGGAAAGGCGGCAGCTGATCTTGAAGCAGAATTAGCTCTTCTAGAAACTCTTTACGGACCAGATCAGGTCGAGTGGACAGCGCTTGACCAATTTTAATGAACGTGGGCCCTAAACCCGTCAACACCCGCCGCAGCTGAATTGCTCTTCGGAACCGATTGCGCTCGGTCTGGCGCGTCCACTGATCCCACTTCAGCCCCCAAACAAAACGACCCAGCGAGCTCAAGATCTGAAAGGTTCGCCACAGCAGCAGCCAGGGGCGCCAACGATAATACCGAGCAATTGCCTGGGGATCATAAGGCATTGCTGGCGAACTCGGTGAGCTAGATGTTGTCGCGACCATCGATTGCCTCGGGTGTGACACGGACTGAACCACGTGACCACCTACCTCCTGTAGGATACGACAGACAACAGAAGCGGCCAAGTAAAGACCCTAAACCCCTACACCGGGACTAAGACAACCCACTCAGGCCATAAAATCTGATTGCCTGAAAATTATTTACGTTCCTTAAATATAGTATATATAAATACAACTTTTCAAAATCTTAAGTAGAAGTACTTATCCGACATTAATCGAGAGTGCCTTGGGTTAGAATCACCCAGAACTCAAGGGCAACAAAAACTAAAGGGAATCCAACCCCTGCCAAACCCATCCAGCTCATCACCTGGGCGACATTGATGAGTGATTGCTTGTTCGTGCCTCGTCGGGGCAAGTTATCGTGACAATACTGGATAATGCCCGAGCTGAGGCCAATCAACACCGCCCCAGTGACACCCAAAGAACCACTGATTAGAATCCAGGTCAGATGCTTATGCTCGCCCGGAATAAGCTGAAAGCTGGGCAGGAGGATGAAGCTCAGTCCCTCTAAGACCAGCCAGACAATCAGAGCGCTCAACGTATCTTGCTGCGTTAAAAAGAGGTCAACATCCTCAAACGAAAATTTAGATTTAAGGGCAGACATAGGCGCAAGGTCATTTCGATCAGGTTAGAAGCAGCAAGCACTGTTGCTTACCTATAGGTTTCCCTGATGGGTACCGTAAATCCACTATTGTTGAAGAGAAACTGCTGTCCGTTTGGGTGTGGCCTCCTACTACATCTCATTAATCGGGGACAGAAATCAGCCGCAGCGCTGTATTCACTCGCAAGACAGTTCAAAAGATAGGGAGAACAATCATGCCAAAAGCAACATGGAACGGCGTCACCCTGGCCGAAAGTGATCAATGTCAGGTGGTAGAAGGGAATCAATATTTCCCCCCAGACGCTATCAATTCAGAGTATTTCAAAGCCAGTGACACCCAGACAACCTGTCCCTGGAAAGGGGCAGCAAGCTACTACAGCCTTGAGGTGAATGGCGAGGTCAACAAGGATGCGGCCTGGTTCTATCCTGAGCCCAAGGAGGCGGCGAAGAATATTGAAGGACACATTGCCTTTTGGCGAGGTGTCAAAGTTGAGGTATAGAGACCTCGCCTAGGAACCAGAGTGCGGTTGCTGAAGCTGGCAGGGGGAACAGAGGCCGAAAAATTCCAGCGTGTGATAGTAAATCTCAAATTGGGCCGAAGCCCGCAGTTGAGACTCAAGTTCATGCACCGGGCATTCATCGTCACGAATCGCCACTGAGGTGCCACACTGCAGACAAGTAAGATGATGCCGGTCAGTTTTCGTCAGGCTATAGAGTGTCTCGCCCGTATTCAGCAGTCGCGCCTGCACAGCGCCGCTGAGCTTGAGTGCTTCTAAAGAGCGATAGACGGTTGCAAGCCCCAGAGGAGCCTGAGCTTCACGCAGGGCAATATAGAGAGCTTGGGCCGACATCTCTTGATTAAGCTGTTTCAAAAGCTGTAAGATCTTATTCTGGCTGGGCGTTCGCGGCAAAGGCATGGGCAGGAAGGAACATCGCTGAATCGCTGAATCATTGTTATTATCTCAAACAGCGCGGTCAGTGGTAACGTTCTGAGTCGAATTGCAGCATCAGGTCTGCGCTCCGATCGCGATGCGGTTTTAATGCCGTGGCTCCCATGGACGAACGAAAACGCCCATAAATATTCGGGTCAGCGCTAACGACGTAATAGGATAAGGAAGAGCGGCATCTGCAGATGTGGTCTCAGATATCGATTTTATTTTGGCCCCCCTTTGCTGATATGACTCGAAGTAAGCTCTCTGATGCAGACAAACAAGCAATTATTCAACTTTTTTGTGAGTCGGACTCAACAATTGCAGATTTGGCGCGTCAGTATGAAGTCAGTAGCTCGACGATTAGACGGCTTTTAAAGCGGCAGCTCCCAGATTCGGAGTATGAGACTCTCGTGGCGGCGAAAAGTGGCAAACAAGGTCCTGCGAAGAAAAGCCCGTCCAGCTCAGAGCTTGAGGCATCGTCTCCTGCACCGCCCATTTTGAAATCAAAGACGGCTCAGCAGAGTTCGCAGGCGAAAACAGAATCCGCCTCATCGGTTGCCGAGCCAGAGTTAGAAGATCTGCTGGCTGAGATTGAACAGGATCTTGGAGAAGATCGAGCCCACGAAGCCGATCTTGAGACGGATGACGATGATGAGGCCACATTTGATGAGGAGGGCGGCGAGGATGAAAGCGAGTCGGTCTCGCTGCAGCCAGAGGCCGTCGTCGAGATTAGTCCATTGACTGAAGCTGTGATTCCTCAGCCTTGCTACCTCGTGGTTGACCATACGGCTGAGCTCATTACCCGTCCACTCCAAGAATTTGGAGATCTCGGTCATATTCCAAAGGCTGAAAGCCAGTCAAAAACGCTCCCTATCTTCGAGAATCACCGCGTTGCTCGCCGATTCTCCCAGCGATCACAGCGCGTAATCAAGGTTCCGAGTGGAGATTTACTCCAAAAAACGGGGACACATTTGTCTGCTAAGGGAATCACTCGATTACTCATTAATGGCCGCGTTTATACCCTATGATGTCTCTGGTTTAGCTACACTAGTCTCAGCGCATTGACCGATTGATGAACTGCTAAGACTTTTATTGCTCTGAGTTCTCGCAGATTTGCGTGCTGAGCATGGGACTGACCTACCACATTTAGATCTCGTCTATGAAAGCTATGATTTTGGCAGCCGGGAAAGGTACCCGCGTTCGCCCGATTACGTTCACAACGCCTAAGCCCATGATTCCCATCCTGCAGAAGCCGGTGATGGAGTTTTTGGTGGAGCTACTGCGGCGGCATCAGTTTGACCAAATCATGGTAAACGTCAGTCATTTGGCGAACGAAATTGAAAGCTATTTCCGAGATGGTCAGCGCTTCGGCGTTGAGATCGCCTATTCCTTTGAAGGCAGTATTGAGCCAGATGGAACGCTCGTAGGGGCAGCTCTCGGTTCTGCTGGGGGCATGCGGCGCATTCAAGATTTTTCGCCTTTCTTTGACGATACGTTTGTAGTTCTCTGTGGAGATGCGCTCATCGATCTAGATTTAACGGCGGCGGTGGAGTGGCATCGCAAAAAAGGTGCGATCGCAACCATCGTCATGAAGACCGTTGATCCCAGCGAAGTCCCCAGCTACGGCGTCGTCGTCACAGACGACGAGGGCAGGGTGAAGTCCTTTCAGGAAAAACCCAGCGTGGAGGAAGCCCTCAGCAACAACATCAACACCGGCATCTACATTTTTGAGCCAGAAATCCTAGACCTGATTCCCTCAGGTCAAACCTTCGACATCGGCGGCGAACTTTTTCCTAAGCTCGTTGAAATGGGCGCTCCCTTCTACGGAACAGCCATGGACTTTGAGTGGGTTGACATCGGCAAAGTCCCTGACTACTGGCACGCCATTCGCAGCGTCCTGAAAGGAGACATTAAAAACGTCGACGTCCCCGGCCGAGAAGTCGCCCCTGGCGTCTATACAGGACTGAATGTTGCCGTCAACTGGGATAAAGTCGAAGTCCACGGCCCTGTGTACATCGGGGCGATGACCCGCATTGAAGACGGAGCTAAGATTATCGGTCCCACCATGATTGGACCCAACTGCCGCATCTGTGGTGGAGCCACCGTCGACAACAGCGTCATCTTTGAGTATTCCTGTCTTGGCCCGGATGTACGCCTAGTCGACAAACTTGTCTTTGGGCGCTATTGCGTTGATAAAACCGGAGCCACTATTGATGTGAAAGCAGCAGCGCTAGACTGGCTCATTACAGACGCCAGGGAAGAGAAGCAGGCGCCCGATAGCGCCATCAATCAGCCATTGCGCGTCGATCCGGACGAACTCACTCTTCGTTAGCCAGAGTCCAATGCGACTAGCTTAGCTTCAAAGCACTTGCAGGCACTTCATCCCAAGTCTGCACCGTTCGCAGCCTAGCAACCCAGCCCTCACGCTGCTGTACATCAGTTAGATTCTGCAAAAATGACGTGTGGCAGTCTTGGGCCTGTTGCTCATCGCAACAAGCAATGCACGCATAGAGCAGCCCATTGGGATCAAGCTGCTCATTCACCCAGATTGTTGTTGCCGTCATAACTCATTTTCAGCTTTTACAAGACTTCTGCATATATAACAAACAAAAGGAGGGAGCATAAAACACTCCCTCCTTGCTTAAATGCAACACAGCAAAGAATCACTGGAATCAAAGACGTTGTTACAGAACGACTAGTAGGCTAAGCCCATACTGCGCGTTGTCTCTGCACCCAGGTAAACTCGAATACTTAAGAAATCAGTAGGACAGGCGGTTTCACATCGCTTACAGCCGACACAATCTTCCGTGCGAGGCGAGGCCGCGATTTGACCTGCTCTACAACCATCCCAGGGAACCATCTCGAGAACATCAGTAGGACAAGCTCGAACACACTGGGTACACCCGATACAGGTGTCGTAAATTTTGACTGTATGAGACATTGAATCAAAGCTCCAAATTTTAGAGGATGCTAACGGCCAATCTTTACCGTCAGGGGCTTTATCAAAACGTGACCGAAGCCAAGAATGCTATAACGATCCCTAGTTTACAGCAGGGCTTTTACCGCTTCTACAAAAAACATAGGAAACTTCAAACAATGTAACTTCTTAAGTAGCCATACGCACGAAGTCTAGCAACCCTCGCATCAATGTCAATCATAGATCGGACTTGCAGCTCTCGAAAGGCACTTTAGAATGAAGTAAACACATTCTTCCCTTCAGGTAAGCCATGGGCCAGCGTCAAGAGGCACGGACGTACGAGATTGTCTGCCTAGAGTATCAGAGTGATTGTCTTTATGCAGAGATGATACAGATCATTGAAAAGCAGCAGCGGTGCTGGTTACGTCCATTAGCCCTTTCGCTAGGGTGCAATCGGACAGCAACAAGCGACCATCACGAATCTTACACCCAACAGATCTATGACCTCCGTGACTGCTCCGATCTGCTCTGGCCCCAAACACAGCTAAGGGCTGCACTAGATACAGAACTTTTACCCCTGTTGGAAATGTTGCAAACTGACAAAATAGCCGGTGAGACCAGCGCAAGTCCAAGGGCAAATCAGCAGCTCCATGCTTTTCTCCATCAATTATGTGCCCCTTCTCAAGCACTGAAATAGGCTATTCACCTCGCTAATAGGACGTAGAGACACAGGAGGAAGCTCGCATTAGCGGGAAAGAACTACACTAATCGGTAGAAAACTATCTTCATTATCGTCGTGAGTTCTCGCCGCCTTCCACACACAACAGCCAATGTTCGCATTACAGGCCAATGCTGGTATCAAGGGTTGCTTGAGGGCGAAGTTTCTGCCGGTCAATATACATGGCTATTTCAATGGCAGTTCAAGCAGGGCGAACTATCTGTTTCACCGTCCCTAGGCCGGGCATTGATTCAAGAGCCTTTGGGACGGTTCCTTGAGCAACAAGACTATCAGCTAGAACCAGGGGGAGACTATTCTTTTACCCTACGCTGCGAGCTTTAAGATCTTGAAGAGATGCATAAACAAATAATTGGGTAAAAGCATTAAGGCTGGTCGGCGAAAGCCTCAGTTCTTAGCGTCCAATTATGGCGCTCATCAACCCAATATTCCTTTGGCAGCAAGAGACATGACATTCTCAGTGCTGATCCTCACAAGCGGCAATACTGACCCAGCTACTGCTTCCGTCAGCCCAATGTTCTTTCTTCCAGATAGGAGCGTTATGCTTCAGTGTGTCAATACCGTACTGACAGGCAGCAAATGCCTCTGCTCGGTGAGGACTGCCAACGGCCACTAGCACACTCATCTCGCCCACGCGCAACTGACCAATGCGATGGTGAATGATAACGCGCTTAACCCCAGGCCACTGGGCCTGAATCTGAGAGGCGATTTGTTGAAAAACTTGGATTGCCATAGGTTCATAGGCTTGATATTCCAATGATTCTACCGGTCGGCCCTCTGTGTTATCGCGGACGGTGCCGCTCATGACGACGACCGCACCATTTTGAGCATCATTAGCTAACTGATAAACCTGCTCTAACGAAAGCGGCGCAAAAATAATTTTGAAGGCATTGCGCATGGCTGAAGGGGCCAATGTCATAGACATAACTCACTCGTTCTCTGTGGCTCAAGAACCGGATAATGGATACTCTGTTCCAAAACTAAAGCATTTGAAACTTTTTTGTCACCGCGGGAGATTCAGAAATTATCAAAACCATGAGTATTAAATACAGATGGCTGGGTATGATTAGGCGTTATGCCCATAGCTGGTTGCGACAAGCACAGAGGGTCAAGACCTACGAGCCGCAGACAAGCAAAGACATAAATAAAAAAGACTGCTGATGTTTATCAGCAGTCTTAAGCCATAAAAGCGTGGGGTCTTACTCTGAGATAGAACCCAGCGCGGAGGGAATACGCTCAAACTCAAAGCCACAGGCTTTCAGCGCATGGTAGAGGTGTCCCTGAAGAATGAAGAACGCCAGCAAGAAATGGACGTTAGAAAGCCAAGCGCGAGCGGAGAAGGCCCCACTCGGCAAATCAACCGTGTCGACGAACCGCGGAAACAGCGTGAACTCTAGCTCCAAAGGTGCACCAAAGAACTCCACAGGATAGGCAACGGTATTGACCGCAGAGAAGTACGCGGCGGCAAAACCCAGGACAGAGAGACCGGCGAGGGAAGCTGCCAGTTGACCATCTGCCGAGTAAAGAGAACTCAGAAGGCGAGTTGACCACTCATAAGGCTTTTGTGTGATGTGCCAAATACCGCCGCAAATTTCAACGACACCAATGAAGGCATGGCCAGAGGCAATATCTTCTAGATTATCGACAAAGTAGGGGTTGTGACCGGGTGTAAACAAGCCATACTCAAAAACAACGCTCCGAATGGTTGCCCCTGGATTACTAACGGTGCGTATGTCGCCAATCGCAGGATCGTAAATGCCGTGGAATCGAATCCAACCGACAAAAAGGAGGGCTGTAAAACCTAAAAGTAGAAGGTGGTGGCCAAGAATAAAGCCTAGTTTTTCAGGATCATCCCATTCAAATTCCCATTTGGATCCTCGACCCTCAATTTCACCCAGTTCCCCGGGGGCAACGCGAGTATGAAAGAACGCGCCGAAGGCAAAAACAGCTGCACCAAAAAGGTGACCGAACGCAGATAAGGTATAAGTGCTGGTGTCAATTATGCCACCGGGTTCAACACCCATGCCAAAGGCCGCAAGGTGAGGGATCAAAATTAACCCTTGTTCACCCATTGGCAGGTCAGGGTTATAAACCGCAACCTCTAAAAATGTAATTAATGAAGCCCATAGGCAGATAAGAGAGTACTGCCCAATATGAGCAGCAAGCCATTTACCGGACATGTCGATTAAGCGGCCGTTGCCAGCAAAAGCTC